>JAWLAB010000011.1 GCA_041395665.1 Pseudomonadales bacterium | reverse complement strand
AATGCTCGACCTCAATCAATTCAAACAAGTGAATGACACACTAGGACACTGCGCAGGCGACGCACTCCTACAACAAGTAGCTGGCAGGCTGTGTAACTTGATTCGCGATACCGATACCGCTTGCCGCATCGGCGGTGATGAATTCGCCATCTTGCTACCGGAGATTATCAATACGCGTCAGCCCGCCATACTGGCCGAACGGCTCGCGGAGGCATTGAGCGAGCCAGTACAAACAGGGAATGGCAATGTGCTGGTCAGTGCCAGTATCGGCATTGCTATCTATCCTGACGATGGCGCAACCACTGAAATTTTGATGCACAACGCGGATCAAGCCATGTACCGCAGTAAGGCTCGTGAAACTTTCTCCAACACACAAATCAGCGCATTTAACGACCGGCAAAGCTGCAATACCCCTCACTGAAAGTGAGCCTTAGATTGTCTCGCCTCCGCCGCTCACCTATCATGACCGGCCTCGTTACTCCCTCTTTTTCTTACGCATTCCCACTGGAGATTTTGCGTCCATGAGCACGCCACAACACCACCGTTTAATCATCCTTGGCTCTGGCCCTGCTGGTTACACCGCTGCCATTTACGCCGCACGCGCCAACCTGAAGCCTGTGCTCATCACCGGTATGCAACAAGGCGGCCAGCTCACTACCACCACTGAAGTCGATAACTGGCCCGGTGATGTACACGGCTTGCAAGGCCCCGATTTGATGGTGCGCATGCAACAACACGCCGAGCGCTTCGCCACCGAGATTATGTTTGATCACATTCACGAATGCGATTTGCAACAGCGCCCTTTCAAATTAGTGGGCAACGAAACATACACTTGCGACGCGCTGATTATTGCCACCGGCGCATCCGCACAATATCTCGGCTTACCCTCCGAACAAGCGTTCATGGGACAAGGTGTTTCCGCTTGCGCAACTTGCGATGGTTTTTTCTATCGCGATCAAAAAGTTGCCGTTATTGGTGGCGGCAATACTGCAGTGGAAGAAGCGCTGTACCTTTCCAATATCGCCAGCCATGTCACTTTGATTCACCGACGCGATAGTTTGAAAGCAGAAAAAATTCTACAGCAACATCTGCTCGATAAAGCCGCGACCGGCAACATCACTATTTTGTGGAATCACACGCTGGACGAAGTCTTGGGCGACAACAAAGGCGTGAACGGCGTACGCGTGAAAAGCACACAAGATGGCAGCACAAAAAATATCGATCTCAGCGGTGTATTTATCGCAATTGGCCACAAACCTAACACCGATATTTTTGCAAACCAACTAGCGATGCAAGACGGCTATCTAAAAATACATGGCGGTTCTAACGGTAATGCAACGCAAACTAGCATTGAAGGCGTTTTTGCAGCAGGCGATGTTGCTGATCATATTTATCGTCAAGCCATTACTTCAGCAGGCTCTGGCTGTATGGCAGCACTGGATGCGGAAAAGTATTTGGATATGTTATCGAAATAGTTTTTTTGTTTTACAAAAGGTATTACAGCGCACCGAGGTCGAACACCTCGCCTGCGCTGTCGATAACCCAATGTGCTTGGCTATCACGAACTAACTCACGCCCCAACTCCACCATCTCATAGAACACAGGGCGATGAATGCGCGCCTCCATGCCATTGCGCACGAGAATATACGGACGCGGCTCCCCGCTGATCGCATCTGTATACACACGAAGCGGGTGTTCTGCGTCTAAACGCACCACATCATCCGTCAAGGTGCGAAAAAATAATGCAGGCGGCTGCCCAGCTAGATGCTCCTGCTGCATTTCCACAGCAATAAATGGCACATCTTCCACTTGAATGCGCATCTTCTCCACGGGTGACACCAGAAAGTAATCCTCACCCTCTTTTTTTAGAATGGATGACAGCAACTTCACTAGCGCATCGCGTTTAAAGATTCGCCCTTCGTGATACCAACTGCCGTTGCGTGCGATACGAATGTCAATATCACCACAATGCGTGGGATTCCATGACTCCACAGGCGGCAACTTTTTATCTTTCAATGTTCCTGCAAAAGATAAAAAGCTATCAACCGAATTTGTTGTCATGCTGAATCATTGCCCATCAAAGCAGCTTTCTGTACACATCACGGCGCGGGGCGCTTTTAGCACATTCAAAAAAATCAGATATGAAGTTAGCGAATGCCAAATGATCTCGATTGAAAGCATCCAGCTCCGCTTTTGTGTTCCAACTTTCAATCCAGACAATCTGATCCGGTGTACAGCAGGCTATATCGATCCCTTCATAGCCAGACATAGGCTGAAGAAACCGCTTCCATGTTTCGACAACACTTTTTAATTTTTCGAAATGATTTGCATCAGGAGTAATGCGCGTCAGCACGATGACTGGGCGGCCTGCCGCTTTGTCGTGCTGAGCAGACCCCGCATGATGGGCATGACTATCAACCATATAAAACCTCACCTATTAATAGCGTATAAAACTGTAACAACTAACATCCTTTTAACAAGGCATCTTCATTGTCAAGGCACTGCTGTAAATGCACCATCCTTTCTCTACTTGCCGTACGCAGCATTGCATCGCCGTAATAAGACTTAATACCCCACTTCCCCGCATCAGCAATCTTCTGGCGAAAAAGAGGAATATCTTCATCCTTAATTTTTTCAGCTGCACACATCGTAAACATACGGCGAGTGTGATCCCCACCAAAACAGGTGGCGTGCTTTACTCTGAAATCAAACACCAACACATCACCAGGTTCCGTGGGAATGATTTGCGCGGGAATCTCATCATCACGCAACCCCAAATCATCAAAGAGGCTATCGCCTTTATTTAAGAAAGACTGCAACTTATTTGAGAACTTATCACCAAAATGCTGGCTTCCGGGAAGCACTCTAAAACAACCAGTTTTTTCTGTAAGCGGCTCCAAATAGAACGCCAGCTTTACATTGCGATATTTCAGCAATGCTCCGTATGTATCCGAATGCCAGCAAGTACTGCATTGAAAAATATTGGCGTCACTACCGCGATAATTAAAATCATCACCCAACAACCCCTTATAAATACCAAGAATCCTTTCATCATCCAGCAAAGAACTCAGGTACTCATCACGGTCAATAAACTGTGCCATAAAGATACGACTTTCATTGCCGTGCGCTCTATGGTTCCAATCAATCGCATCGTTATTGTGTTGTGCCATTGTTCGGTCAAACGCATCAGAAATTAACTGAGCTTCCTTAGAAAAAAGCCCTTTCAAGACAAGATAACCAAATGTGTCAAAGAACTTCTTTTGCGCCTCGCTCAACTGAAACATGGATAGACTACCTTTGTACTGCAATCAATGATGGCAGTGGTGTAGCGAGAGAGTCCTCGGCCATATAACTTTTCCAATTAACCTCTTTATACAGGCCCGGATACTGTTGCTGATCTTTTTTCATGATAGCAATTCTATTTGCTATACGAGACTTGGGTGCCTCACCGTGTTCAACCTCAAACATCGCCTCACGCACAACATTAATGGGATCATAATTACACTTTAGACACGCAGAGTTTCCGTGAATGATACTTCGCATTTTTATTTCATCCATTTCCGAAACGCTAAAATCAAATACAGACCCAAGCGGAGTCACTTTTTCATAATCACTGCAACAAACATAGTACTGACCGTTCCAACCAACAAAAGGAAAAATAAATGCCAAACTGCACAGCGTTGAAACACCTTTCGCTGCCATCAACGCTTCTGCTTCTACACGGTATTTATCACTACGCAAAAAGTAGTGCCCTGTTTCACAGGCACCTCCTCGTGTAATTTGGCGATAGACATAAACACCTGTCACGCCCTGTGACTCCCAGTATTCCCGCATTGCAGGAATATGTTCACGATTGATATCGTGCTCCACAATACTGATCCATACCTCAGAGCGTCGTGAAGCTTCTCGCTGCTCATTTTGTGCCATAAAAGCTGCTACATGGTTACGCATGGTGGCGTAATCCAAGTTGTAGACTTCTTCGTAATCGTCTTCAAGATCACTGACACTAAAAGTGATGCGCGATATTCCACTATCCAATAACAAAGCAGAGCGCTCTGGTGTTAATAAAGCGCATTGGTTGTCATTGCAAACGGAATTTTTGCGCTGCGAGATAAGCAACATATTTTTCAAAATCGGGATGAATGAGTGATTCAGCCTGACCCGTGAGCATCACGGTTAATCCTTCTTCTTGCGCGCGCAGAACAGCTTGCTTAAACACGGCTTCGCTCATAAACCCCTGTTCAGGGGTTTTGTCGCGCGGACAGAAGTGACACAACGCGTTGCAGCGGTTGGTCAGCTCCACATCCAGCGCTAGTCGTTTGATATTCATTGCCAAGTACCGAGCGGCTTTGGGTTCAGCCTAGCACAAGCTCACGCCAAGGGGCGAATGCCCACCGCATTGCGCACGCGCCATAAATGGCTGCGCAATAGCCTCGCTTTTGCGCGCCCTTGCATTGTAACTCGGCCTCAACCTGTGCTGGATTAGCCAGTAACTGCTCGTAGCGCTCGCGCGCCTCAGCAATTTCCGCATCGATCAGGGCACACAGCCGCTTCTTGGCCTCACCCATGCAATGCCCGCTCAAACTCGCGGCGCATGTCTGGCCGTCCTGCTGCGGCGTAGCGAATGCGCGCCACACTTGAAACACCGTGGAGGTATCGGGATCTTTCGGCTGCCCCGGCTCCAACAAATTGGTCACAATTTTATTGATGCTTTGCAATTGTTTAGGCGGCAAAAACAAGGGGATGGTATTGCCATAGCTCTTGCTCATCTTGCGGCCATCCAAGCCCTGCAATACAGCCACTTGCTCATCCACAACCGCCTCAGGCAGGACAAACAACTCACCAAAATGATGATTAAAACGCTGCGCGATATCGCGTGCCATCTCAACATGCTGAATTTGATCTTTGCCCACCGGTACATGGGTCGCACCAAACATCAAAATATCCGCCGCCATCAACACGGGGTAACTGAACAAGCCCATGGTGATGCCTTTATCGAGGTCGAGGTCTTCTCCTTCCTCATTAGCCTGCACAGCCGCTTTGTAAGCATGCGCGCGATTCATCAAACCTTTAGCCGTCATACAAGAGAGCAGCCACGCGAGCTCGGTAATTTCTGGCACATCCGACTGGCGGTAGAAAGTCGCGTTGTCCGTATCCAAACCCAATGCCAACCAAGTAGCGGCAATCTCTAAAGTCGAGCGATGCACATGCTCTGGCTCATGGCATTTAATCAGCGCGTGGTAATCCGCCAGAAAATAAAATGCTCGACTACCCTGCTGCTGACTCGCACGAATCGCCGGACGAATCGCACCCACATAATTACCCAAATGCGGCGTGCCGGTGGTAGTGATACCCGTTAAAACAGTTTTCATAAAAAGATTTACCAAGAAAAAGTTTGTTCAACAATTTTTTCTGATGCTTGCCACAATTTTTCTGCAGCCACAGGATCAACCGCCCACGCATAATAACCGTGCTCCGCCACACCGACAGGCACTTCTTCTGCGATGGCGCAATCTTCCAAATACAAACCACCTTTACCATTCAATGATGGCGAAGTAGCGGCCCACACAGAAGTGGCCGCGCCTTGTGGAATGGTTTTCAGCACCAATTTGCCGCGACTAGTGCCTCCGGATTCTTTTTTCTCACCACCCAATGACTGGCTACTCATTAAGGCCTTGATGTCATCTTCAGTTAAATGACGACCGAGATCGGTAGGAATTACACCGGGGTGTACAGCAAACACGCTCACACCTTTTGTGCCTAAACGATTTTGCAAAGCCACTGTAAACAACGCATTCGCCGTTTTTGATTGGCCGTAGGCACCCCATTTGTTGTACCCACGTGTTTGCCAATGCACATCATCAAAATCAATCGCGCAATGTTTGTGACCACCAGAGCTTAAATTGACAACGCGCGCTTGTTTCGCTTCAAGCAACAAAGGCACCAGCAAATTGGTTAACAAAAAATGTCCGATATGATTGGTGCCAAATTGTGATTCGCAACCCGCTGGCGTGCGCGCAAAAGGCACAGCCATGATGCCGGCATTATTGATCAGCAAATCCAATTTATTGGTGAGTTGATTCACACGCTCAGCGCAAGCGCGCACACTGGCAAAATCGGTCAGCTCCAAGGGCACTGCATCAACAACCGCTTGCGGAAAATCTTTTTGCACTACAGCAAAAGCTTTCTCTAATTTCTCGCCAGGGCGCGCCGCCATAATGACGCGAGCGCCAGCACTCAACAGCGTGCGCACTGTTTCCAAACCCAAGCCACTGCTTGCGCCAGTGACCAGAGCAACTTTGCCCTGCAGATCAATACCTGCAATCACATCCGTCGTTGTTTTTTCTGCACCAGAAGGAGTGGTCATGGCAAACAGCCTTGCGCAATGAAAGAGCACGAAACTGTAGAGAAGATGGGAAGCAAGAGCAATCCCCGATGCCTGTTATTGCAGTTTTATCTGTCGTAACCACGCCTCGACAAAAGCGCGATCAACCACACCCATTTTGACTTGGCGCTGATGCGCTGCATCATAAAAATAAGTGCGCGGCACTTCGCCATACCAACGGCGATCCACCTCAAAGCGCAGTCGCTCAGGCATGGCATCGGCAAACACCCACTGATCCGCACTGCCCAGGCCATAGTCTTTCAATTGTTGCTCAATCTCTGGCGATTGCTCTGGTGTATCCGAGGCGAGCAGCACCACATTCATCGACGGATTTTTTTGCTTTAACTCACCCAACATTTTGAGTTCTTTAGGACAGTACGCACAGCTCAGCGACCACAGCACCAATACAAAAGGTTTGCCCTCATATTTCTGCTCTATTTGTTTCATGCTGCCGACAACAAAGGGCTGCACCGAGCCAGCATTAGCCGAGCAGCTAATCAGCAATAAAACCACCAATAAAAAGCGATACATTATTTTTTCACCGGCACAGCTTGCAGATCAAAGATACGCACACCTTGCGCGGCATCATTCCAAACCAACAGCGGCTCTTGCGCATTAACAATAAACATCGGCAAATCAGCATTGCCTTGTGCTTGCGCCACGGCGCGCGCTGATGACCACTGCTGGCCTTGATCGTTTGAAGATACCACCATCAACTGATATTGCTGACCATCAAACTCGCGCCACGCTACATATACATTTTTATCTTGAGCAAACACAGTGGGATAACTGGCTTGCGCATCGACATTGCCAAACGCGTGCGGGATTGTCATATGCTCGCCATCTAAACGCCGATAAAACAATCCTGCCTTCTCTGGGTTGCCGGTAAACCACACAAGATGCAGCTTGCTCTGCGCACCCACCGCAATGTCGCCGCCGTGATGTGGGCAAGCATTGATCTGCCAATTGTCTTGGCTGGCGCGCACTATCGATGTGTACGCATTTAATCGCGCAAAAGCAAAATCACGCACGCCGCCGTCAAATAAATGTCGCCAGAATACTACGGGCGTTCCATCTTTTTCTGTTGTGATACCAAGACGACAGCATTCACAAGTGTGATCAGCCAATTTTTTATTACCAGAAAAACTGGCACCACCATCATTTGAACTGGCGTAATAAATTGCACTACCTTCGTAAGACCTACCCGCTTGTCTCACTTTTGATTTGTCGCGCCCATCAATCCACGCCAATGTTATTTTTCCCTGCGCATTCATCGTCATTGTAGGAAAGCTGTGCCCTACCGTTTCATCCACATCATTGATCGTGATCGGCGCAGAAAAAGTTTTTCCACCGTCTGTTGAGCGAGCAAAACGAATATTGCTAGCAAAAGTCTTCGGTAACGCCTGTGACCACGCCACAGCAATCACACCATTACGCACAATAATTTGTGGACGATTTTGTCCTTCCGCGAGAATAGATTCTTTCTCCACATTCACTTTTACCGCATTCGAAAAATGTGCACCGCGATCATTCGAGTGACTCACCCAAATAAATCCCTCACGCATTTGCGCCAGCCACAACACGCCTTTTTCATCAGCAGCAACAGACACGGCCATACCCACCGGCTTAGTGCGCATATCTGTCCACATTTTTTCCATATTGTGCACTTGATGCCCTACTTTTTCTGCTGAAGCACTAACACTGACCAGAAACGAGGAGGCAAATAAAAGCACGGTTGCTGCTATTTTTTTAAACATCGCCTACATCCTAAAATCGATACCAACAAATACTGAGCGACCATCACCAGGCAAATACTGTGCCTGATCTATACCGTTGGCATTATCAATAACACCAGTCGTTGCTGCATATTTCTGATTCGTCAAATTCTTGCCTTCAACAAACCATGAAATACCGCGCTCGTTTTTCACACCCAACTTAAAGCCTAGCAGCGCATAAGGATCCGCATACACGGTATTGGCGTGATCCACATAATATTTTTCAGGCGACCACTCCACATTGGGGCCAGCATAAAAACCTTTCTTACCCTGATACAACAATTCTGCCTTATAAAAATGTCGTGGGATACCAGCAATACGATTATCACCAAACACTGCATCATCATCAAAATAAAAATCGTTGAACAAATACACTTGGTTCAACGCGAAATGATTACCCAGAGACAAATTCAAACCTGCCTCTATACCTTGGTGTACAGTTTTATCAGCATTGGTCGTACCCAGCGGTGCGCCAGTGGCCGGATCAATTCGCGCCAGCAATTCTTTGCGCACATTGGCGCGATACAGTGCAACATCCCACTGCGCAATACCCAGCTCGCCGCGACTGCCAACCTCAAAAGTGGTGGCGTGTTGTGCGTCCGCAAACACGGGAGAAACAGCAGTGCCTGTGGCTAACTCAGAAAAGCTTGGCGGCTCAAAACTATTACTCATATTGCTAAAAAATTGGATGTCTGGCGTTGCGTCATAAATCATCCCCAGCTTGGGAGATACACGCTGATAACTTTTTTCACGCGTCAAATCTGTTCCACTCGCCTTCAATAAATCATCTTGATTGCGCGTAGTGTGCGTAGCTTGCACGCCAGCTACCAAAGCCAACTCTGGCAACAGATAAAAATGATTTTCGCCATACAGAGAATAAGTGCTGACCTCTTGATCAAAATCTGCAGTGCGCTTTCTTGCATGGCCATTTTGATTGACGAAGCGATCATCGTCCATCTCGCCAAAATGCGATTCCATACCGACGATAAAACGATTGCGATGACCCGCCAGCGGTGACTCGTTGACATAACGCACATTTACGCCGTAGTCATCCGAACGCTGCTCAAGCACTTGATAAATCGGATGCCACAATTCTTTTTGCGAATAGTAGGTTGAAAATTCTATCTGCCCGTTATCCAGTGTTTTGACGGTTCGATTGGCAATACGCGCCAACTCAAAATCGCGTTTTTGTCGCCCAGAAAAACTAAATTTATTGGCTTGCTTGGGATTATCTTCTAATTGCTCTTTCGTCAAATTTCCTGGCAACTGCGAATCGGTATTGACATACGATGCGTAAAAACGCGTTTCCAAATCAGGCGCGATGCGAAACCCAATATTGCTGAACAAACGCGCGTTCTTTTGTTGTGACCAATCACGAAAACCATCTTGCTGATACGCGGATAAACTCGTGAAGTAATCGACATCACCATTCACGCCGCCACTCGCCGCCATCACGCGACTGTAATCAAAACTACCTGTTTCCACGCGCAGGCGAAAACGATCTGCGTCGTAGCCAGTGGGCATCACATAATTGATCGCACCGCCCAAAGTATCTGAACCGTATTCCAGCGCGCTGGCGCCGCGAAAAACCTCAATATAGCGCGCAGCCAGCGGCTCAATCGCCTGAAAATCGCCACCGCCATCCGCCACATTGAGCGGAATACCGTCTTGCATCAATTTGATGCCACGCATGTGAAAAGTGCGCTGAATGCCGGAGCCGCGAATCGATAGGCGCGATTCCTCTGCACCAAAACGCGGCTGCACAAACACGCCTGGAGAATAGCCCAGCGCATCCTGCACGGTAGAAGCGCGCCCTGTACTGTAGCTCTCGCTATCCACCACATTGGCGCCGCCCGGGATTTCGTGTGCTTTGTTTTTTGCATCCACCAAACCACCCACCGTGATGGGCAAGTTTTCCTCTGAAGCGGTGACTTCAACTGTTTCGAGTTCAACGACGGTACTATCTTGAGTATTGGCTTGAACATTGGCCTGCATCAAGCCAAGCACTCCAAACCACATCGCACCCCACACTACTTTGCGTGCTCGCTTTGATTGCATTTTCACGACACCCTTTTAAGAGCAATTTTGAAGATGCATACAATATGCATCTTTTTGACGCGCAACAATGCTACATGATGTCGCAGGACAGGAGTGAGAAAGGAATACAAGGGAGGAGAAAATGGCGACCTGGAAGGGACTTGAACCCTCGACCTCCGCCGTGACAGGGCGGCATTCTAACCGACTGAACTACCAGGCCATTTTCTTAAAACCGAAACTAGAACACCAAAATATTGGTGGGTGGTACAGGGTTCGAACCTGTGACCCTCGCCTTGTAAGGGCGATGCTCTCCCAGCTGAGCTAACCACCCGTTTCGGGAGGGCGCATTCTAACGGATTGCCCTGCCCTGTCAAACAGATTCTATTTATTTCTCTTATTTTTCCGCTTTTAACGACGGCAATTGACGCACCACTGATTGCCCTAGCACCTCATATCCTTTGCGACTGAAATGATTCCAATCGCGTGGACCATGAACTGTTTCATCCTGAGCAGCCGCCCGAATATCACTTGTCGTATTCACAAAAGGCACACCCTGCTCTTTTGCCACGCGAGCAATTTCTTTTTCAATCCACTGATGGCGTTGCTCTAATTCAGCCACCTTAAATTGAGTGCTGTTATCGCTAAAGAAATTTTGTGCATCCACATTATCGCCAACCAATTGATACGACGACAGTACCGATGGGACAAACACAACCGCAAATTGCGTATCAGGAAAATGTGCACGACTCCATGCCAATGATTTTGCAAAGGTGCCGACTGTTTGCACCAACTGCTCTTGTGATAAATCCATCGAAGGCCCCTGCAAATTATTGGGCAAAGGCACTGTTTTTCCGCCAATTAATGCATGGTTGATTGGCTGATCCACTTTGCGAGGTACCCATCTCGATTGCGGGATATAAATCAAACCCAGCTCATTAGGGTATTTCCCCCTGTAAAATTTCTTTCCTAGCATTGTTTCAGCGAATATGCGGCGTGCAAACCGGTAGAAAAACAACTGCTTCTGCCATGTGACAGCATTGGCCGCCAAATAAAGGCGCTGGCGGCCTAGCGCGACATCCTGAATATACTGGTCAAACACTTGGGGATTTTCATAATCTACCGCTGTATGGTTTGTCAGAAAAGTTTGCTCGTAATACATCCAGTTTTCTGTCAAATCATTGCCTTCGTAAAAATAAATCAATAGCCACGCTGGTGATGGAAAATTTTTATCAACCGCGCTGTGCAAATATCTCAGCCCGCTGATGGGGTTACTGATAGCACCACGAATACTGCCCGAGCCTGGCTGACCAAAAGTGATGACATCACGCGCCGTCATATCTTGGATTGTGTGAGCACTACCAAAACGAGGCTCGCGCGCATTGGGTATAGGCTCGTACATGGCATCCCCCATTCCCATCGCGTAAGAGTCACCCGCCAGAGCAATGTAGTTTTTTGGGAGATAGCTACGCTTTGAGCTTTGGAATAACGGCCACACACCGTCAAACTCATCAAACTTGGTTGCCATATTCATCGGAAAAATTTTCGTAAATACGCGAGGGAATGCCCATTCCATCGCGCCATACACCAATAGGGATACCGCTAAAAATAAGATTGTATTGATGAATACGGAATAGATTTTTTTCTGCATAGCAAAAGCCTGCGATATAAGCCTTGGGAGTATCGCAAAACACTCCCAGCCTCGCTACTATTCACAGATACCACAGCTCGCTAATTGCATGAATCCCAAGCTCTCCATCATCGTTGTCGTCTACCGCATGTCACGCCAAGCGATGAACACGCTGTACAGCTTGTCTGCGCAGTACCAACGCAATGTCTGTGAAGCTGATTACGAAGTATTGGTGATGGAAAACCTGTCTGATGATTCACTGCATGCTGAATCTGTCACCGCCCTAGGAAATAATTTCCGCTATTTTCCTCGACAGGAAACATCTGTCTCGCCCGTGTACGCGATCAACGAAGGCTTTCATCACGCCCAAGCACCATTCATTGGTTTGATCATTGATGGTGCACGCATCGTCACACCTCGAATCGTGGAATACGCACTCGCCGTTGCACGCACATCTGCCAATCCTTTAGTAGCTGCTCCGACTTTTAATCTCGGTCCTTTTCTGCATTATCAAAACATCGACAATCAATACGATGAAGAAACAGAAAAACAGCTATTGGCACAAACACAATGGCAAAAAAACGGTTATCGACTGTTTGATATTTGCAACTTAGGCGAAGCCAATCCGCGCGGTATCTTTCAACCATTCATGGAAAGCAACTGCTACTTCACTTCAAAAAACAATTTTGCTGCGATTGGTTATGCCGATACACAATTTCAATACGCAGGCGGCGGCTCACTCAACTTACATATGTTCCGCTCCATCGGCATGCTAGAGCAATGCAAACATTATTGGATGATGGTCGGCGAAGGCTCTTTTCATCAGTTGCATGGTGGTGTGACCACCTCGCAACAAGATACGCAGAACCGAGATCAAGCACTCAAGCAATTTCGAGAGCAGCTGGAAACCCTTTGGGGAGGGCGATTCCCCGCTCTGGAACGCGAACCACTGCTCATTGGCTCTGCCAATAGCCATGCGCAAAATTTTCTGCATTACAGCAGTGTGCGCGGGCAAATTCGCTACAACCGCCTGCATGAAAAAAGCCGCGTATTTTGCCAAGATGATTGGAATAGAACAGCGTTCTATTACCAAAGAGACTCCGAAGACATTACCAAGTTTGATCCACGATGATTCAAAAAAACAGCAAACCTAAAATCTCTTTTATTGTCGTGGCCTACAACATGCCGCGACAAGCGATGAATACGCTATACAGTTTGTCGGCAAGCTATCAACGCAACATCCATGAAGACGACTACGAAGTGATCGTTGTTGAAAACGCATCAAAAAACAATCTCGCCGAACAAGAAGTTTACGCGCTAGGAAAAAACTTTCGCTATTTTCTGCGCCAAGAAAGCAGTCAATCGCCAGTGGGCGCAATCAATTTTGGATTAAGCCAAGCAACAAGCAGCCATATTTGCCTGATGGTCGACGGCGCACGCATGCTTACGCCACGCGTGGTCGAATACGCACTGATGGGCATGCGCGCCAATCACGAAGCGTTGATTGCAGTGCCCGGCTACAGCTTGGGCTGGCAAGATCAACATCACAATCTCGATGCGCAGTACGACGAAAAAACAGAAATGGCACTGCTGGAAGCAACGCACTGGCAACACAATGGCTATCGCTTATTTGATATCGCCACCATCAGCGGCGCTAATCCCAACGGCTTTATGAACCCGCTGATGGAGTGCAACTGTGTTATCGCTGCCAAACAGCATTTTGATGCCATCGGCGGCGCCAATCCTGATTTTCAACTGCCGGGCGGCGGCTCCATCAATCTACACATGTTTCGTCAGTTGGGCTTACACCAAGCCAATGCTCACTATTTTGTGATGGCAGGTGAAGGATCCTTTCATCAATTTCATGGTGGCATTACCACTGCACAATGGCAGGATTTATCCGAGGTACTGGAAAGCCATCGCAAACAACTGCATAGTTACTGGGGCGATGGATTTCACTCACTGCGTCGCGAGCCAATGTTGTTAGGCGCGATTGGCAGTCACGCACAACGCTTTCTAAAATTTTCCAGCCAAAAATCCAAAAAAAGACTGGGGCGTTTAGAGCGACATGGGCAGCAACCGTGGCCCGATGACAGAAAAACCAACATACCAGCAATGGATTATTGACCCATAACACGTTAGGAAAATTATGCAGCCATTTCTTCCACCTTCATTGCGAAACTTTTCCGCTGATTACATGGCGTTTAGTACATGGGTTGATCATTTGCCTTTTGGTTACGACCTCGTTGCCGCGCTGCGCCCACAAATGGTTGTTGAATTAGGCACGCAAAATGGCACATCGTTTTTCTGTCTGTGCCAATCCATGGCTGAAAACAACATTGACGGCCTCTGCTACGCCGTTGACACATGGGCGGGAGATGAACACACCGGCGCGTACGACAATGCCACTTTTGAAGCCGTACAAAAACACGCGCGCAACCGTTATGCCTCCATCGCGTATTTAATGCGCATGCTGTTTAACGATGCGCTGACACATTTCAGTGATGAATCTATCGATCTATTAC
Organism: Pseudomonadales bacterium; assembly: GCA_041395665.1. Classification (NCBI taxonomy): domain Bacteria; kingdom Pseudomonadati; phylum Pseudomonadota; class Gammaproteobacteria; order Pseudomonadales; species Pseudomonadales bacterium. The sequence goes on along the minus strand of JAWLAB010000011.1, from coordinate 10,793 downwards.
ACATTGATGGCTTACACACTTACGAAGCTGTCTCTGAGGATTTCTGCAACTGGTATCCCAAAGTAAAACCGGGTGGCGTGATTATTTTTCACGACATTCAAGCACGCATGATGGATTTTGGCGCTTGGAAATTCTGGGAAGAAATCGCACCACAGTACAACACCTTCACCTTCAAACAAGGGTTTGGACTGGGTGTGCTACGCAAAGCAGGCGGCACAGCACCAGAAAATGATCTCCTAAAAATGTTATTCAGTAACGACCAAGCGACTCACGAACAATTACGCGCCTTTTATGCACACGCTGCTAAGTTTCATGAATACAAACGCAAAATTACACGCCAAGAACGCCTGCAACAGCAGAAGAAATTACAGCAAGAAGAAGCCACTAAAAATAACCCCACTGCTTCATCCACAGGAACATAAGTCGTCATGGCTTTTGACCACCAAGCACACGGCATGGCACAGCCACTGATCCATATTGGCTTCCCCAAAGCGATGTCCTCATGGCTGCAAAAATTTTTGTTCAAACCCGAACAGGGGTTTATCAATATTCTTGATTCTCTGCGCACGACAATCAGCGTCATCGACCCCAGCCCTTTTGTATTTGACGAAAGCGCATGTCACACATTTATCGATGAAACGCTGCGCACTACACCGAATCATCAAGCACTTGTTCCTGTGTGCAGCGCCGAGGCACTGATTGGCAATTACTACTGCGGCGGCTTCAATGCCAAACAAAATGCAGATCGCTTAAAAATTTTATTCCCGCAAGCAAAAATTCTTTTTATTGTGCGCGAACAACGCAGCTTGATGCGCTCACTTTACAAAACCATGGTGTTATGGGGTATGCCGCACAGCATCAAACGCCTGCTCAATCCTAAAGATACTTCGCTTGTCCCACAATTCAATACTGATTTTTTTTGTTTTGATTTAGCCACTGCCTACTATCAAGAGCTGTATGGCAAAGACAATGTTCTCGTCCTTCCTTATGAAGCTTTTGCTGAAAACCCGCAGGCATTCGTGACACAAATCTTGACTCACGCAAACTGCGCGCCAACACCAAATTTCAACAAGCTACCGTGGAAAAAACAGCTCAACAAAAATCAACCACTTATCAATATTTACTGGCAGCGCATCAAGAACTGCCTGCTATCCACGCCTTTTAACTACATAGGACCGCTTGCATCAACGGAAGAACGCACTCAGCAAAGCATCAAAAACAGCAAGCAGAACCCTTTCCCCAACTTTACACAAACATGGTTTGAAGATGACTTCCATCAAACCGTCGCCTCTGCATTTAAGGGAAAATTCTCGGCAAGCAATGCACGCCTACAAGCACTGACGGGGCTGCAACTGGAGAAGCACGGCTACGAAATTGTAGAAAAATCGGCAGAGATCAAGTGACTTAACGCTATGTCAGCAGAAGACTCTCACAAAGCTCTCTTTAGCTACGGACATATGCGCGCTCATTACACAGGGCGAGGCATTGATGCGAATAATAGTTTGTTGATCGAACAATTTATTCGCCCAGAAAATCTAACTAACTTGAGAGAGGCTTTGCTGCAAGATCAAGCAATATTTTCCGAGTGCCCTAATACATATTTACAAAGCCATCTTTCTCCTATCAGCAGGCAATGTTTATGGGAGCTGCAGAGCGGCATCATGATTAGGCTCTTGGAGAACATTACGCTGCTCGACAACCTTCTACCCGACACTCATTGTCGATATAGCTTTCTCTCGCTAAAAAATAGCAAACCTTATCAAAGCTCAAATAAAAACGATGCAGCAGCCACACCAACACTGGTACTTCATATTGATTTAGATTCAGGCGGAGCAAAATTGATCATCAATACCAGACAATTCCCCCTACAAGAGAATGTTTTGCAATTTTGCTATTGGCAACATCAACCTAAGAAAAAATGAGCGACCCTGTGATGGCCGGTATTACACCTTTACTTGATTACAACAAGCTTCAACAAATCGCCGACGAACAGGCAAAGGCTTATCAGCAAGCGCATCCTTTTTCGCACATTGCCATTGATGACTTCATTAACACCGAAACTGTTGCACAGTTTCTCAAACACTTTCCCGAATTGAGAGAAAAACCCACGCAAGCCATGCTGGAATCTGGAAAATTCCCCCAGCCTAATAAACTCTGGCTATCGAATCAAGCGGGCGTTCACTCGATCATTCGCCATTTATATTGGGAGCTCAACTCTGCGCCTTTTATTGCATTTCTTGAACAACTCACCGGTATTACTAGCCTCATCCCCGATCCACATTTTGCAGGTGGCGGCGTGCATGAAACACTGCGTGATGGCTTGTTAATGATTCATGCAGACTTCAACAAGCACCCACATTTTGATTTAGATCGCCGTTTAAATATTCTGATTTATCTCAACGAAGATTGGCAGGATGACTGGGGCGGGCATTTGGAATTATGGGAGCGCGATATGAGTCGCTGCGTCAAAAAAATTTCACCGATTGCTGGGCGTTGTGTTATTTTTTCCACACAGCGTGATAGCTTTCACGGCCACCCTCATCCGCTCACTTGTCCACCAGGGCAGTCTCGCAAATCGATTGCGCAGTACTACTACACGATGGGGCGACCGGAGAATGAAGACTCAAGCCCCCATAAAACGCTTTGGCAAGATATTAGCGAGGCACCTGCTCGTTAACGACATCGTGTATCGGTCGATGACTGAACCATCGCTTTACTTTACGCTGCCAAGCAAAAGGCACAAAGCGTAATGCATGACGCACACCAGTTTTTTCACGCAGGTGAATCAAAGCCAATAACATTTTTTCGCGTGTATCTAGGTTAAGCGCGCGATTGGGTGACTGAGGCTGATAGCACCAATGAGAAAGTTGCTTCAATGAGGGCAATGCTCCAGCCACCGCTACGGCAGCGTCCTTCTCCACTGGCACGATGTAATCCCTGCTGTATAAAAAATTACTTTCTTCTATAGCAGGCTGACACCACTCACAAGTTGCTTCTATATTATTTTGGTTGGCAATCAGCAGCTCTCTAATTTGCAAAAGTGTGTCGTTCCATTCAATCGGCGTTGTGCGCCACGGCTTGATAAAACTTAAAGGGCGCCCTTCTAGGCGCTCAGGAAAAGAGCCCAAATCCGTTGATAAAATCGGTAAGCCGCTACGCAGTGCCGCACTCAGGGTATAGCAATAAGTTTCATGCCACTGTGCAGGAAACCAAATTACATGCGGTTTCAAACCTTCAATCAATTGATCGAGAGTTTTATCGTCATAAGCACCGTGCTGTACAACTTCAGGAGCAAGAGGTTTATAGGCATACCCCACTAAATGGTATTGCAAACGATCAAGCGCATCGCGGTAAGTGGCTGTTCTTTCTAAAACATCCGCCCCTTTTTCCCGACTCATCGCGCCGATCACTAAAACTTTGAGTTGATCATTGGCAGCAATCACGGGCATTGCAGGATGAGGGTACGGCTGTGACTGTTCCCACTCTGGGTGAAAGACCACATCAATAGATAACTCTGGAAAATACTCCAAATACACATCTTTGCAGCGCTGCGAAGGTGAAATAATTCTGCTAGCACGAGATAACAACTGAGAAAATTTTTCTCTCCATTCATTGATGCACATTTGATGCGGTAAAGGATAACTCTCCGCACAAAGTTGATCGCGCGATTCAGCCTCCTCAGCAAATACGCCATGGCAATCGGTTAATGTAGGGTTAGCGCTCGCAAAGTAGTAATCGTGAAGTGTGACATCAAACGGAACAGCAAGGTCATTAATCAGTTCAAGAATGTCATCAGCAACACCCATAACATGGTGCAAATGAATTCGCTCAACAGACAATGATTGCAGAGTACTTAATAAGTGCTCGTATTCATCATTTAAATTAAAAAACAACTGCCAGCAATAATCCCCGCTGTGACAGCTCAACTCAACCACCGCGCCTTCTACTGGCTTGAGCACCAAACACTCAACACCTTCCGCCACATGGTCGGCAAGTTCTTGCAAATGTTTGATAACACCGCCACCCAAACCATGCGCAATAAATAGATATTTGGGCTTTCCTGATTGCCGCAGTAATTTCAACTGCGCCATCACTCGAAAAGGTCGCTCTGGATCTTTCTTCAAATGCTCATGCACGAGTCGATGATAATCCGGATATTTTTTATCCAGAATTGTCATGGCGTTTTGAACGCGCTCAGCCTTTTCAGATGAAAAGCTCACGCCTCCATCATGAAAAACAAATACATTCGTGCAAGTAACATTGCGCCAACCTAAAGCTGCCGCACGACGACAAAAGTCGTTCTCTTCACCATATCCGCGACCAAATGCCTTTTCGTCGAACATACCAACATCATTTAATGCTTCACGACGGATATACATACAGAAGCCAACACCCGTTGGCACATCCACCAAGCTAGCGGGTAATTCAGAAAATACAGCATCAACTTCCGCAACTGATTTACCAGAAAACAATGCATTCGGCTGGCAGTACCGAGGAAAGCTACAAATTTCAGCATTGTTTGAAAATGGCGTGATTGTCGCTACTGTTGGATTTTTTGCTGCGTGATCAGCCATTCTATCCAGCCAATCATTAGCAACTTCCGTATCGCTGTTCAGCAGGATAACATCACGATCGACATGCAAGCTCATGCCTAAGTTGACCGTTCCAACAAACCCTTTGTTAATCGTATTGACATGCAGCTCTATCAGGCCTGTAGCCGACAACCCCTGCAAGTAGCTTTTAATTTCTGTATTGGGAGAACAGTCTTCTATAACAAGAACATTAAAACTCGTCGAATTTTTATTATCCAATACTGACTGAATGCATCTTTTTGTTTCATCAAAGCCATCATAGACGGGAATAATTATATCAATCACCTCTCACCCCTCCTTTTGATTTATACCGATCAACCATACGAACGATTTTAGACGACAACAAACTGTCTAAACGCTCTTGAGCAGCAGTCAAATCATCCGCCAACAAAAAGAACTCTTCATTTTTAGACGATACTTTGCGCTCTAAATCGTCAACCACTTCCAACGCTGACAAATAGTTCTCTCTTTGAGAAACAAACAAGCTGTCGAGATCAAATATTCTCTCTTCTGCTGCCAATATTTTTTTCTTATCATCAGCTAGCTCTTTGCTTTTTTGCTCCAACAACAGCTCTAGCTGCTTAATTTTTTGACGCAAGATATCCAGCGCTCGACTAGCAGCAGTTAACTCTGTCGTTTTTTCATCTATTTCAGTAATTTTTTTAGATAGCTCACTATCTTTCAGTGAGAGAGCATTCTCAAGATCATGCACGCGTTTACGCAACGCAGTATAACCAGATAGAGAGAACTCGAGGTTAAATATCCTACCTTCACACTCAGAAATATAGGCTGCATTTTCTTGCAGTCCACCATGAAGGTTCGACATATCGGCACTTAATCTTGCGATAGCGTCATCTTTCTCTTTTACTACATTAAGCGCATAGGTATGCATATCGCCAATGGCATTAATATTTGCCCTAAGCCCAGAAATATTGTTATTCGATTCATTCAACGCATAAACAAAGTCATTATTTTTAAAAACAAAACTTTCAAACCCTTGGCTGAAGTAAATAATACTATCTGCGCCGTTCAACACAGACCCATGCGAAAAAGCCGTGTACGCATCTTTTGCCAAGTTATACACATAGCCATTATCAGGGAAATCAGTATCGAAATTCCGTCTTAAACTGTGATCAACTGTTTCAGACCACTTTGTTTCACTCATATAATCGGCAGAAAGAAAATCTGACAACGCCACACCCTGCGAGTGGTCAGCCAACAATCCTTCGTAAGTTAAGTACAGTATTTCACCTTTTTCTTGTCGATCAAACACTGAGAAAAAGTAGTGCATCCATAATAAATGTCCTGAAAACAGCGAAAAACCATCTCTTTCTCGCAAAGAGCTTGCCACTGTTGCAGGATGCCTATTTATATAGATTGTTTTCGTTTCGTAATCGCTCCCCTTGATAGCATCGAGCCACACCGGCAATAAAATACACAGCCGGGGGTCTTTGATAACCAAACCGCCGTGAAGTTTTATTTCTTTAGCAATAAATTCTCTGATCTCATACGAAATTTCCTGCAAGACATCTGGAGATACCGCTTTCAAAAAATGCCCGACAGGACACACATGAAACCATTTCAATCGCGCCGCGGCCAATAATCGCTCATTTATATCAACGACTTCTTTAGATTCCCAAAAACCTCTACCGTTGATCGCTCCAATCTTATCTAAAGATGAACCAGGAACGACATAACCTAAATTACTCACTAACTCAGCAGTTACCGATGTTCCGCTCCTGTGCATACCAAGAACAAAAACAATTTTTCCGCTGGCGCTCATTATTTATTTGTATCCATACTGCGAAAAAAATGGCTCACACAACTGCTTGACATAATGCACCTCTGTATCAGAAAGATTTTTCTTATATTTATCCTTTTCTTTATGAGTGCTAATTTTTGAATAGTCCATTAGATCAGGGTCTTCATTTACAAATTGAAATATTTTTGACACTTCTGGCTTAGGGTTAGCCACCAACTCTTCATATTTGATTTCCAAAAACCGACTTGCAGCTCCAGGCATTTTTTTATATTCATTAATCATAATCATGGACTCCGTCCAATAATTAATTCCGCCCTTCAAGTCATGCTTAGCCATCACTCGCCCTTCTTTCAAGCTCGAAACGACATTAAGGGGGTTTCTGTAAATATGTAAAAATTTTGCTGTCGGATACATATATCCCAACAATAAAATTCCATAAATATTTTGCGGGGTTTTATCAAACCATCGCCCATCGATATTATTTTTAGCTTGGAGAAAGTGTTTTCCATAAAAATCAGAAATGTCTTTTCTGTTTTTAGCCATCTGCCTTGACGACTCAAAATTAAAATCACTTACACCATCCAGATCCCTATGATTTTTAAACAGCTTTACACCGACATAGTTGCGTTCATATCTCGGGCTGGCATAAGGATCTGCCCAACGAAAAAAATGCGTCTCCTCCGGCGACTCTAATCTTGGGTGCGCCCTAAGAATATCGCGCAACAAAGTGGTCCCTGACCTAACACAACCCAATATAAAAAAAGGCGTGTTGTCCGAACCATACGCTACCTGTAACCCACTGCCACTCATACCAATCTCCAACTGTTCAAAGCCTTTATTTAACTGGGCGATTATGCCTCACTCCGCTCTAAGCGGCAGCATACGCTTCCAGTACTTTTTCTGTTTTATCGACCATCACTACTTTGCCTGCATCCAACCAAAGGCAGCGCTCACAATGCTCCCTTAACATCGACTCACTATGCCTAATCAAAACAAAAGACCGCTAGTCTGCATACGGCCTTATAATCGCTCTGCTCTTCTTTCTGAAACTGGCGTCACCAACACTAAAGGCTTCATCAATTAGCAGAATATCTGGGTCGGCTTGGCATGCCACAGAAAACCCCAACCTAGCCCTCATGCCCGAGGAATAAGTATTCAATGGCTTATCAATGAACTCATCCAACTCTGCAAAGGCTACAACTTGATCCATATTTTTCTCTATATCCTTGCGGTGCATGCCCAACAATAACGAGCTAAGTATTGCATTTTCTCTGCCTGTCAGCTCTTGAATAAAACCAACCTGCAGGGATAACAACTGAATTTTCTGAGCATTTGAAACAATCTTACCTGTATCGGCGTTCACAACACCCGCAACAACTTGCATCAGGGTGCTTTTACCAGACCCATTTTTTCCGATTACACCTAAGACCTCTCCACGCATAATTTGAAAACTAACATTATCTAGAATTAGTTTTTCTTTGCGTCGCAAAATACTACGCGCGTTGTACGAGAAACTTACTCCTTCGACACTTAATGCTACCTTGTCCATCTACTTAACAATCCTAGGGTAGTATCTATCGAAATAAGCAAGAAGAAATACTCCTACCCCCCCAAAGGCAGCGGCAGAAAATAAAATTCTCGAAACTGCCACTTCATTGAGTATCTGGTCGTGTAAAAGCAAATCTCTATATGCTTCAATCATCTGCACGGTTGGCACCCACAACAACCATGATCTAACAGGTTCTGCCAAATCTGAGATATCAAAAATACGCCTGACAAAAAGAAGAGCATTGTCATTCCATATTGAATGGCATATTTCAAATCAGGTACCAATCGGAACGATCGCTGCTGCGGCAAGAGACATACCAAGCACCAGTAAAAACTGCACCGCAACCAATAAAGGTAAAAATATCCAAGAGCCTGTTGGATAGAAACCCAGTGCCAGCAAGGAAACAACCAGCAGAAAAAGGACGATAAAAAATTTGTAAGTATTCGCAACAACAATGTATGCCGGCAATAGCCATTTAGGGAAATACACCTGCCTCATTAAACCCACGCTAGATAAGATAACGCCTGATGCAGTCCTTACTGTACTGTCTAACCACTTCCAAGGAATTAACCCACACAAAAGGTAGAAAACAAAGTCGACACCTCCTTTTTAGACCCATACCAAACACAACATAAAATACCGCCATATACAACAACAGCTCCAAAACCCACCAAAACATACCGAGATACAGACCCGATGCGCCGCGTCGCAACTCAGCCAGCGCGCGGTACTCAACTAGCTCAAAGCACTGTCGCAACTTCATTCAAATATCCAGACAGCCACACAGCTACCAATAGCTTCATTTTAAAAAATCTCCTGAAATAAAGGCACTAACAGCCTATTACCAAAACGACTCAGGTGATCATCGTCGAAATAAACAGGGAAGCCATCCTTATCTCCGTAACAAGCTTGCTCATCGCAGAGATAGGGAAGTGGATCCAATACAACAACTCCGCATTCTTGCTGTGCCTGCTTCATAACAGACAGAATAAAGTCGTGTCTCGCAGCATATTCAGTACGCGTTATCCCCACACGCTTCTCAATACCACGCATTTTGGTACGCGCCATTGCCTGAGGCACATTAATCTTTAATTCTGGGATGGGTTTTAACCAATACAATTTTCGATTCTTTGCCACTTCACACAGTGTATCGAGAGAGTGCTGACGAAATTGCTCTAAAAACTCCGGCGCGGGGTAATCAAAAGGTTTATCAAAAAATATAGGGGGCTTCACTTTACCCGTACCAACCACCCCTTCATTGGCTCCCATTGCATATAGTGATGACCGCTCTATCAAGACCACCGGCACGTTAGGGGAAACAGCTTTTAATTTCTCGAGTGCTCCCGCCCAGAACACATCACAATTCTGATCAATTTTAGCGGTGGCTCCGCGAATAAAAGGACACGCAGCTCTTGATAGTAACAAGACTTTTCCTGTTGCATTGGGCAACGCGGCATGCACACCTCCTGCAATTGCAGCTGCATGGCTATCACCTAAAACAACAGCTTTTACTTCACCTTGACCGTATTCGCAAAATGATGGGCCTTTCGCCTTATCATCTCCAAAAATGCAATTCAAATTTCCTCTATCTATATTATTTTTCTCGGCAGCTATTTTGACTACTTGTTGATCAACTCTCTTTGGTACACCGCCGTAATGGATAACAATAGCGGCCAGAGTACAAACCAATAACCCCGCAGCAACAATAAGTATTGGCAGCCTCCAAATATTCAACTTAGCCTTAGCTCTAAAGGGCATCTCGACGAATTTATAGGAAAGCTCTGCCAAAAAGAATGAAGTCAACACGCCTACAAATACGTACAAATTATTCGAAAGCAGCTGGAAGTAATCTAATAAAACTACAACTGGCCAATGCCATAAGTAAATTGAATAAGAGCGCTCACCAGCCCAAACAACGATAGCGTTATTAATAAAAGAGCTATTGTTACGTTCACTTAAAATAAATCCTGCTGCACCTAACACTGGTATTAACGCTAAATACCCCGGCCACGCACTGTCTTTTGTGATAAAAAAAACAGGAACAGATATACAAACTAAAGATAGTAGATATAAAGCATTACGATAAATGATTGGAACTCGACGAATATAGTCAGATAAGAAAAAGGCTACGCCACCAGCAAGCATTTCCCAGTATCGATACTTAATAAGGTAAAAGGCCTTTGTAGGCGCGCTATATGTTTTGTTAATGCAGACAATCAATGAATACAAGAGAAGTATCACAACAACTAGGAGCAACCACCTCCTACTTTTTTTAACTAGCCATGCTCCAGAAAGAACTAAAGGTAGCAACAAATAAAACTGCCACTCCACAGACAACGACCATGTATGAAGCAGCCATTTTTCATGTGAAAGAGAGTCAAAATAGCCCGATTCCTTCCTGTAGGTTTCATTTGATACAAATAAAAGAGAATCTTTTACATGTTTAGCCAGCGTTGCATAGTCATCTGGCGCCAGCAAAAACCAACCTAGAAACAGAAGAACAAGGCAAAGCACTATCAGTGCTGGAATAATGCGTTTAACACGGGCAAAATAAAAAGTGAAGATCGAGAATTTCTGCGTCTCAAGACCTGAAACAATAATTCCAGTCATTAAAAAGCCAGAGATAACGAAAAAAATATCAACGCCTAAAAAGCCACCAGAAAAACCTAAAGCACCAAAGTGATACAAAACAACCGATATAACCGCCCATGCACGAAGAGCATTAATATCTTGGCGAAATTTACGCTGAGAAGCTTCAACCGAGGGGCTATTGATACTCATGTTTTCCTTAAAAAATGTCTAAGCAATAATCCAAGAAATAATACGCATAACTTGCAGAATTTTACTCAGTACAGCGTTTATTTTCCCGCACTTATCGAAGATTTTCTTA
>JAWLAB010000010.1 GCA_041395665.1 Pseudomonadales bacterium | reverse complement strand
GTAGATCAGCGACCACGCGATGTGATCCGCCAAAATCAACGCCAATGCACCCGACAGTAACAGCGCGATGCGGTAGCCCAGCGTCGCAGTCGCCGCCAGCGCGCCCTGCGCTTCCAGCGGCGCAATCTCGATGCGGTAGGCATCGATCACCACATCCTGCGTCGCACCCGCAAAAGCAGCGAGCGCTGCCGCCGCGATAAACCAAGCGAACGAACCCGACGGCGTGAGCCACGCCATCCACAGCAGCGCGGCCGCTAGCGCGCCTTGTGCCAACAACAACCAACTGCGCCGCTGCCCTAAATGCGCGAGCAGGGGCAGGCGTAAGCCATCCACGGCGGGTGACCAGAGAAATTTGAAGGAGTAGGTCAGCCCTACCAAGCTGAGCAGGCCAATGTGCTCCAGTGACACACCGCTCTCTTTCAACCAAGTCGAGAGCGTGCTGCCCACCAACAAAAACGGTAGGCCGGAAGAGAAGCCGAAAAAAAACATCACCAGCGCGGCGGGTTGTGCAAATGCTTGGCGCAGTGTGAGACGAGGAGTCGCGTCCATGCAGGAACCTGCGAAAAAGGAATGCAGTCATTATCTACACAAGCCGCTACCATGGCACCCTGCCTTTGAAAGGGATCACCCTATGCACGCTGTTTTACGACCACTGTTGCTCGCCACTGTATTGCTGCTCGGCCTCTCTGCTTGTCAGTCATCCAGCCAGAACGCCGCCGCTGTCACACTGGAAAATAACTACTGGAAGCTGGTGGAGCTGAACGGAAAAACCGTCGCGGTGATCGACAACCAAAGCGAGCCGCATTTAATTTTGCAATCGGAAGCCCATCGCGTTGCCGGTTCAGGCGGCTGCAACCGCATCATGGGTAGCTACGCCATCAAAGGCAGCACCGTTTTCTTTCAACAGATGGCCTCCACCATGATGTTCTGTGCAGAAGGCATGGAGACGGAGCGCGTATTTTTACAAACACTGGAAGGTGAAAAACGCTGGGCGACCGACAGCGATTCTCTAACGCTGACTGACAAACAAGGTGTAATCGTGGCGCGCTTCAAAGTGGTTTATTTGCGTTAAAGTCAATTTTTATTGATGGAAATCATTTTTGAATGGCTGACGCATCAACAACATCGTACAAAGCTAGCACTTGGTTTTGGGTTTGCGCCGTAGTGCTTCTCGTTTCTATTGTGCGCGGTATGCGCACACCGAGCGAATGGGCTTACACGCATTTTCTATTTAATTACGAAGCAGGATTTATCAAGCGAGGATTGATCGGAGAAATTTTTCATACACTAAATCCAACTTACAGCGACAACTATTTGTGGTTTACCGTAGTTAATTTATCTTTATTTATTTTTGCCGTTTCTTCACTACTGTACTGTTTGTATACGCTCGTTAATCGGAAAAACTCCCTACTAACAGCTGCAGCCCTGCTCTTTGCATCTAGCTTAAGCCCTGTTTATCTTGCTCACACCATAGGCTATTTTGATGTCATTGGTTTATTAGCCGTTATCATCCTGACGCAACTACTCAATACCACTTACAGTCAATGGCTGATCCTCCCCGTAACACTCCTTTGCCTACTGATACACGAATCATTTTTTATCATATTTTTTCCATTACTTTTTATTCATGTGATTTTTTTACAAACAAAAAATATCAATAAAAATACCTTATTACTTGCCGGCGTGTATGCGACGATCTCTTTTCCTGTTGCTTTCTTATTAGCAAATTATGCATTACTCGACCTATCAAGCCGACTAATCTTACAAAACCAATTGGAACAAATCGCTTCTCACCCTCTGCGGTATGATGGTTTTTCTGTGCTAGTGAGAGGCATAGGTGATAACTATGGAATTATGGAGCCGTCACTGTTCAGCCTATGGTCAAACCTTGAATCACTCCCTGTTACACTACCCACTACGATTGTATTAAACATAGCTATCTGGAAAATCGTACGGCCTCACTACAACGCATCAATCACTCTATTAATTTGTCTGGCTTCATTTTCACCACTGGCGATGCACATTCTTGCTTGGGATACTCACCGCTGGAATGCATTGATGATTACGACTAGCTTTCTAAATCTTTGTAATGTGGCACGACATTTCCCTATACCAAAAATTCAACCGTCCTACCCTGTTTTTGCACTGCTACTTTTTCTCAATGGTGCATCAACGATTGGGCTATTTGAAGGGCACGAAGTTAAGCAATTTCCTTTTTTTGAGGAGATTTATCAACTTATTCCTGAGTACAATGCCCAACAAAATAGCAGTGATTAACCACTTTTTACTTTTAACTTCTTTTTTATAACAAACTATGACCCAAGACGAACTCAAACAAGCTGTCGCCAAAGCCGCACTCGATTATGTGATGACGCGCATCTCACGCGATTCTGTGATCGGCATAGGCACAGGCTCCACTGCCAATTTTTTTATCGATGCATTGGCAAAATACGCCGGCGATTTTGCTGGTTGTGTTTCCAGTTCCGATGCTTCTTCGCAACGATTACAAAAATACGGTATCGAAGTGTTCGATCTCAATCATACTGGCTCGTTTGATATTTATATCGACGGTGCCGATGAAGCCAACGCACAACTGGAATTGATCAAAGGTGGCGGCGCGGCTTTGACGCGCGAGAAAATTGTCGCCGCCTGCGCGAAAGAATTTGTTTGCATTGTCGATGAATCCAAACTCGTCAACACGCTCGGTGCTTTTCCATTGCCGGTGGAAGTGATTCCGATGGCACGCAGTTTGGTAGCGCGTGAATTGGTAAAACTTGGGGGTGACCCTGTGTATCGCACCGGCGTTACAACGGATAACGGCAATGTGATTCTCGATGTGCACAATCTACACATCACTTTGCCGCGTTTGTTGGAAGAAAAAATTAACAACATCACCGGTGTAGTGTGCAATGGTTTATTTGCCCTGCGCCCAGCCGATGTGTTGCTGCTCGGTAAACCCAGCGGCGTGGAAACATTGCGCGCTGCGTCTTAATGTCGAACAACGGATGCACACGCAGCGACAACAAATTCTTCCCGCACTCGCGCCGCCATTAAAGAATTGGTTGCAGAATCGCGACTCGCTTACGCGCCGTTTGCAAGCACTCAGCCAACAGCAATTTTCAGTCACTATTTTGCAACAGCGCTGGCAAAAACCGCGCCTGCAAGAAGCCAAGTTATTGGGCATTCCGCCGCACGAATTGGCCTTGGTGCGCGAAGTGATACTCAACGGCAACCACACACCGTGGGTGTACGCACGCAGCATTCTTCCGCTACGCACACTGAACGGCTCGCTGCGTTTTTTACGCCATTGGGACAATCGCCCGCTGGGTGCGCTGTTGTTTCGCAATCCGCGCATACAGCGCGAACAACCGATCCTCCAACAACTCTCACGCAATGCATTACCCGCCACACTGCAAACACTAGATATGCCCAATAAACTGTGGGGGCGCTCCTCCGTGTTTCGCCACGGCGCGCATGGTTTATTGGTTTCTGAAACCTTTCTACCAGCGCTGGTCGATGTCATTATGTCGCCATCAAACGGTGCGCCTAATTCATGAAAGTTTTTCACCCCATCCATAAAAAAATTCCACCCTCACTGCGCGACATGATGCAATTGATGCGTTTGGATAAACCTATCGGTATTTTGCTGTTGTTGTGGCCGACACTGTGGACACTGTGGTTAGCCGCAGGCGGTTTTCCATCGTGTAAAAATTTATTTATTTTTACACTCGGCTGCGTGTTGATGCGCTCCGCCGGTTGTGTAATCAATGATTACGCCGATCGCGATTTTGATCGCCATGTCAGCCGTACACACGATAGACCGCTCACTGCCGGTCGCGTTAAACTCGGCTACGCTTTGTTGTTATGTGTAGGTTTGTGTCTGGTATCGCTTGTATTGGTTTTATTCACCAATCGTTTGACGATTTATTTATCCGTCGCTGCCGTTGCGCTTGCCGCTGCTTATCCTTTTTGCAAACGCTACACACACATGCCACAAATGGTGCTCGGCGCAGCGTTTGGCTGGTCGATTCCGATGGCGTGGGCAGCGCAAACCAATGCACTCGCACCGCAAGCGTGGTTAATTTTTGCCGTCGCCTTATTGTGGACGCTGGTGTACGACACTTTTTACGCGATGGTCGATCGCGAAGACGATTTGAAAATCGGCATTCGTTCCACGGCAATTTTATTTGGCGACGCTGATCGCGCTATCACCGGTGTCTTGCAAGTGTTAGTGCTGTTAGGTTTTTTGCTGATCGGTAAACGCTTTCAGTTGCATTGGCCGTTTTTTGCCTCCGTCGCTATCGCGGCAGTTTTATTCGCTTGGCAACAATACTTAATTCGCGATCGTCACCCCGCACTGTGTTTTCGTGCTTTTTTGCACAACCACTGGGTGGGTATGATTATTTTTATCGGCATCGCCCTCAGTTACGCACTTCCTGCATCAACTTAGTTTTTTCCATTCCCTTTTCTATTTTTTGAGGATTTTTTATGCAACGTCCTAGCGGTCGCCAACCCGATCAATTGCGCACTGTGCGCATCACGCGCCATTACACTCGTCACGCCGAAGGCTCAGTGTTGGTGGAATTTGGTGACACTAAAGTCATTTGCACCGCGAGTGTCACTTCCGGCGTGCCGCGCTTTATGAAAGGCGAAGGGCGCGGTTGGGTGACAGCGGAATACGGTATGTTGCCGCGTTCCACCGGCAGCCGCATGGATCGCGAAGCCGCTCGTGGCAAACAAGGCGGGCGCACGGTTGAAATTCAACGCTTGATCGGTCGTTCACTGCGCGCAGCGGTGGATACAAAAAAATTGGGCGAAAACACCATCGTGATTGATTGCGATGTGATTCAAGCGGACGGCGGTACACGCACGGCTTCCATCACTGGCGCCTGTGTTGCGCTCGCGGATGCCATCGCGTTTATGCAAAAGAAAAAAATGATCGCAGAAAATCCACTCACACGCATGATTGCATCGGTGTCTGTCGGCGTTTACGAAGGTGAAGCTGTTTTAGATCTGGATTATCCAGAAGATTCCAGCGCAGAAACCGACATGAATGTGGTGATGGGTGAAGACGGCGGCTTTATCGAAATTCAAGGCACGGCAGAAGGACAACCGTTTAGCGAAGCGCAATTTCAAGCGATGTTGTCTTTAGCCAAAAAAGGTATCGCCAATTTATTAGCCGCGCAAAAAGCAGCGTTGGCTCAATAAATATCGAGATCGTAATCCACGACCACAGGGATGTGGCTGGAGAACACCGCCTCTTTACAATAACGCACGCGGTGCACATGGTGAAAAAAGTCTGGTGACACCACTTGCGCATCCACGCGCCAGCCATCGCCCTGCCCAACAGAACCAGACGGCCACCAACTAAAAATATCGCGCTCTGCATTCACTGCGCGCAGTGCATCCACATAGCCGTGATCGCTGTACAAACTATTGAGCCACTCGCGCTCAAACGGCATAAAGCCTGGATCAGCTTGGTGCACTTCCCACTGCTGCACATCCGCTTTTTGATGCACCATCTGCCAGTTACAACAAAAAATATAACGACGGCGGCGCGCGCCAATTTTTTTGAAATGGTCTTGTAAGTTATCGAGAAAACGCATGCGGCGTTCCAGCGATTGTGGATTCGCTACCGCAGGTGGCACGAGCAACGACACCACACTCCACTGTTCAAAATCTGCGCGCAAATAAGTGCCGTCGAGATCCACTGCGGGACTGTAGCCAAAACCCGGCATCACTGCGCGTGGCAGTTGTCGCGTGTAAATCGCTACACCGCGTTTGCCGTCAGCGCGATCACAAAAATACGCGTTGTAACCAGCGGGGAAACAATCATCCGTCAACTGATCTTCACTAGCGCGCAAATCCTGCAAGCAGATGATGTCGGCATTCTGCTGCGCGAGCCACGCGAAAAGACCGCGACCTGCCGCTTGCGCAATACCATCAACACTGAGACTTACAATTCGCATAATGCGTCCGTGACTCTAACTGAGGGTGACAATGTTATAGACTTCACCGCCTAGGGTCTGCATTTTTTACAGCCGTTTTTTTCTTTGATCGTTTGAGACAAATCCATGCACGATTACCAACAGCAATTTATTCAACTAGCACTGGAATGCGACGCGCTGCGCTTTGGCGAATTTACACTCAAATCCGGCAGAACCAGCCCGTATTTTTTTAACGCTGGGCAATTCCACACCGGCAAAGCGCTGGCACAACTCGGTCAGTGCTACGCCGCCGCGCTCGTTGCATCAGGTATTGAGTTCGATATGTTGTTCGGCCCTGCTTACAAAGGTATTCCTTTAGTCAGCAGCATCGCCATTGCACTGGCGCGCGATTTCGGGCGCGATGTGCCGTGGTGCTTCAACCGCAAAGAAGCCAAAGCGCACGGCGAAGGCGGCACACTGGTCGGCGCGCCGCTGCAAGGCCGCGTGGTGATCGTGGACGATGTCATCACCGCCGGCACTGCCATCGGCGAAGTGATGCAGATTTTTGCCAGCTATCCACAAGCCACAGCCAGCGCCATCCTTATCGGCCTCGATCGCCAAGAGCGCGGGCAGGAGGGCGATTTGTCGGCCGCACAAACGGTCAGCCAGCGCTTCAATGTACCTGTGCTGCGCGTACTGGGCTTAAACGAGTTGATCCACTTTTTACAACAAGCCAACAACCAGCCGACCGTATTAACCGCAATTCAAAACTATCGCGACCAATACGGTACGCGTTGAATCTTTACACTGACAGCGCAGCTGCTTAGAGTGACGCTAACACTTGCTAGGTAACGCACCATGCCCACGCCATCAATAACTTTTATGAAACGCACACAAATCTTGTTGAGCGCATCTTTATTCACGCTAGCGTGCAGTATGTCGACAATGGCGCAAGAAAAAGCCAAAGAGATGCGTATGTATCGCTACACAACGGCGGACGGCTCTCAAGCTACCACCAGCTCCATCACGCCTGAATACGCGCGCAAGGGCTATCAAATCGTGACCGTCACTGGTGTTGTTTTATCGACTGTAGCACCCGAGCCCACGGCTGAAGAACGCGAAAAATTAGCTCAGGCTGAAAGAGACAAACTCAGTGCAGCAGAACAAAGAGCGCACGACAAAGAGTTACTGCTGCGCTACAACCGCGTGGAAGACATCACCATCGCTAAAAATCGACGCTTAGACGAAATTAAGGGACAAATTGCCATACTCAATTCCAATTTAAATACGCTGAGCGCGCAAATGGATGCCGAACGCCAACGCGCTGCCGTATTTGAACGCAATGGTCAGCCTGTATCAAAAGTGCAATTGGATAAAATTTCTGATTTGCAACGCGCGATCACCGTGACCAATGATCAAGTGATGCAACGCCAGCAAGAATTGATCAATGAGGGTGCGCGCTTTGATGCCGATGCCAAGCGGCTGGTTGAACTTAATAAGCTACGCGGCAAATAACTCTCTTTCTAAAAGACAGAGGCGCGTGGCGCCAACACGCCCACACGCAACACTTGCCACTGTTCTTGCCAGCCTTGTGTTGGTAAATCTCGAAACTCACTGCGCGCAAACTGGCTAATTTTTCCATCCAAAAAAGCAATCAGCAGCGCAGCTAATTGTGAAGGCTGAGCTGCAGTACGCAGACCTTCTTTCAATTCCGCATCGCGAAACACTTGCTTCAACTGCGTGTTCAAACGGTCAAAAAATTGCATTACTCGCTGGCGCAATTTGTCGCGCTCACCCGCCAGCGCGTCACCGTACAGCAAACGCGCCAAACCTGGATTTTTTTCGGCAAACACCAACACCAAGCCCAAAATATTTTCACAGCGCGCTGCCGCTGTCGGCTGCTCATCCATGATAAGCGTAACGCGTGAAAACACGATATCTTCGATGTATTCAATCAAGCCTTCGTACATTTTGTACTTGCTGGGAAAGTGACGATACAGCGCCGCTTCTGATACACCGACTGTTTTTGCCAAACCCGCTGTCGTAATCAACTCGCCAGGATTCTGTTCCAACATTTGTGCCAAGGCTTGCAAGATTTGCTGCTTGCGCGATGGCTTTTGTGCGCCTGCCGTTTGATTAACCATAGTTTTTGAACTCGCTGCGTATGCCGATTACGCTTTATTGGTGATTAAAGTGCCTACGCCGTTATCAGTAAAAATTTCTAACAACACAGCGTGCTCTACACGACCGTCAATGATGTGCGCGCTAGTAACACCGTTTTTTACTGCATCCAGCGCGCATTGAATTTTTGGCAACATGCCGCCATAAATCGTGCCATCGGCAATCAAACCGTCCACTTGTTTTGTGGTTAAACCCGTGAGCACTTTGCCCGATTTATCTTGCAAACCCGCCACATTGGTCAACAACACTAATTTTTCTGCTGACAAAGCTTCCGCCACTTTACCCGCCACTAAATCTGCGTTGATGTTGTAGCTCTGTCCATCGCTGCCCACACCAACGGGCGCAATCACAGGAATAAAATCACTGTGAACTAACGCATCAATCACTTCGCGCTTGATGGATTCGACCTCGCCAACAAAACCAATATCTAATACTTGATTATTGGCATCTTTCATCACCATTTTTTTGGCGCGAATCAAATCGCCGTCTTTGCCGGTGATGCCTATCGCTTTGCCGCCCGCTTGATTCAACAAACTCACCACGGTTTTATTCACCGCACCGCCTAACACCATTTCCACGACTTCCATGGTCGCTGCATCAGTAACGCGCATACCAGAAATAAATTCTGAATGGATGCCCAGCTTTTCCAACAGCGAGCCAATTTGTGGGCCGCCGCCATGCACCACCACCGGATTCATGCCAACCAATTTCATCAGCGCAATGTCTTGTGCAAATTCTTGCGTCAACGCATCATCTATCATGGCATTGCCGCCGTATTTCACGACAATCGTTTTGCCGACAAAGCGTTGAATATAGGGCAACGCTTCTGTCAATACATTAGCAATATCGAGCGCTTGTTCACGACTCAAAGTCATAAAAGTTTTCCATCGAAAGCTGAAAAATTAAAACGGCAGAGGCAGGCTGCTATCAACACTCTGTAACTGTTGCTTAAAGACATTCTGCACCGTCGCCAATGACTCTGCGTCATCTGCTTCGAAGCGCAGCGCCAACGCAGCTGCCGTATTGGATGCGCGCACCAAGCCCCATCCCTTTGCAAAATCCACACGCACACCATCCAGTGTGGAAATTTTTCCATTGCCCCACTCGCCACCATCAATCAAGCTTTTCACCAGAGAAAACTTTTTATCTTCTGGCACAGCAATACGAATCTCTGGTGTACTAAACGACTCTGGGAAAGTGGCAAAAATATCATCCAGACTTTGATCGCGTATCGACATGATTTCGATTAAACGCACTGCACTGTAAACACCGTCATCAAAACCAAACCAGCGCTCTTTGAAGAAAATATGTCCGCTCAATTCACCACCGAGCATGGCACCCGTTTCCACCATCTTATTGCGAATATGTGAATGGCCACTCTTACACATAACAGGTCGGCCACCACAGCTGCTAATCAAAGTATTCAAGCGGCGCGTGGATTTCACATCAAACACAATATCGGTGCCCGGATTGCGAGAAATCACATCTTTTGCAAACAGCATCATTAAGCAATCGGGTAAAATAATTTCACCGGTGGCAGTGACTACCGCTAAGCGATCGCCATCACCATCAAATGCCACGCCGAGATCAGCGCCTTCATTTTTGACCATTTCGACCAAATCATTCAGATTCGACAGCTCGCTAGGATCCGGTTGGTGATTCGGGAAACTGCCATCGATATCGCAGTACAAAGGCACCACATCGCAGCCCAACTCTTCCAACAAACGCTGCGCAACAACACTCGCCACACCGTTGCCGCAATCAATCACAACTTTATAACTGCCTGCCAACACCACATCAGAAACAATGTGATCAATATACGCATCAATAATGTCCTGATCCGTGCACTCGCCTTCGCCTTCTGTGAAGTCACCGGATTGCACACGCGCGCGCAGTTGCTGAATTTCCTCACTCGCTAAAGTGTGGCCATCAATCACCATTTTGAAACCGTTGTCAGAAGCGGGATTGTGACTTGCTGTCACCATCATGCCGCAGCTCGTACCCGACAAAGTTTGTGTCGCAAAATTCATCAATGGTGTCGGTACCGTGCCGAGATCAATCACCGAACAACCCGACATCATCAAACCTTGGCGCACGGCTTCTTTCAAACGATAAGTGGATAAACGCCCATCGCCCGCTAACGCAACACTGTTGTGGCCTTTCTCCAAACATACCGTGGCAAATGCGCGACCAATACGCTGCGCCAATTCGTCAGAAATATCAGCATCAGCATTGCCGCGAATATCGTAATCACGAAAAATTGTTTCGGGCACAGAGAAATTATCCGTACCCACCAACTCTGTTTTAGCGGTCGTCGCACCTTTAGGTGCAACGGCGCGCACCTCGAGCATGTCATCATCTAAATCAAGATCGAACACATCGCCGGATTGAAATAAAGGATCAACCAAGCCCGCATCTTCGCTGTTGGCTTGTGCAGCATTGGCAGCAGCAAATTCACCTTTATCCACTTTGCGCGCGCCTTTAATTTGTATGGGAGCCACATGCTCTTTGTGGGCTTTCTGCACCAACTGTGCCGCGCGGCGATTCAATAACAATAGTGCGAGAGCGCCCAAGCACAGAGCAACACCTTGCACCAAATACTGCCAAAACATACCCCATGTGCTTTCTTGTATAAGCTCTTCACCAGGCACAACGACTATTTTCCAATGCGGAATTTTTGTTGCCGCTTCTTGGCTTATTTGCCCAGCTCTAATATTGACCTCTTTTGCTTGCGTGCTATAAACCACCTGCGTCACACCGCCGGTAAATTTTTGCTGTAGCACAGTAGAAGCTCTTTCTGGCTTTATTTTTTCTAATTCACCACTAAATATACTCTCATTGGCAATTGCCAGTAAAAAGCCATTAATTTTTCCTGCCTGATCCTTAACCGGCAAAAGAAAATCAAACATTTTTTTCCCATTTTCTCCGTAAAACTCAGGGTAAATTTCTTTGTTATTTTTGGCTGAAGTCAAACGATCTAACTGCGAAAACCGCAAGTGCATGGAAGAGTAATCCGTACTTATAGGAATCAAGCGCACGCGAATCATGCCAATTGCGGCATTGGCTTCCTGCAACTGCTTCTCCGCAGCTTCCAGAACAGCAGGGTCTGCTTGCTGCAATACTGTTGATACATCTTTTGCTTTAATTTGTTCTAAGAGTGTATTTTGAATTTTTTCGATATCCGCATTGAGTAACTCTGCTTGAGCAGTAGCGACAGCATTCGCTGCTTTGGTGAGACTTTTAGCATTGACCGTGTCAAGAAAACGCGGAAATAACACCACAACAGCCAATGTAAAAACAACGGCCAACACTGCCATCAATAAGATAGGTGTTTTTTCCTGACTACTTAAAGCGCCGATATGTTTCACGCGATTCCTCTCTCCATTTCTAGCTTTTATTTTTTATTTTGTGTCGCTATCACACGAACAATGTTGTCTGCCAATTGGTTTTTACTCATCGCCGAAAAAGCTTCACTACCCTCTTTCCAAAAAACGGTAGCGGCATTGTCGTCGCTGGAAAAACCTAAGCCGGGTTGACTGACATCGTTGGCGACAATCATGTCCAATTTTTTATTTTGCATTTTATCGCGCGCATAGGCTTCAACATTTTGTGTCTCGGCAGCAAAACCAACCACAAACGGCGCGTTCAGTAGCGCGGCAACGCTAGCAATAATATCGGGATTCTTCACCAGCTCTAGCGTCATGGCATCAGATGACTGCTTCTTGATTTTCTGCTCGGCAATATTTTTCGGTCGATAGTCGGCAACGGCCGCCGTGGCAATGATGATGTCGCACTGCTCTACTTCTGCCATCACCGCATCAAACATGTCTTGCGCACTCACGACATCCACGCGCCGCACGCGCGACGGTGTGGGCAGCGATACAGGGCCAGCGATTACCGTTGTTAAAGCGCCAGCACTCGCGCAGGCACGCGCCAGCGCAAAACCCATTTTGCCGGAGCTGTGATTGCTGATATAGCGCACGGGGTCGATAGCTTCACGCGTAGGGCCTGTGGTAATCAACACCCGTTTACCGGCAAGCAAGCCCGTTTCAAAACGCGCTGCCAGTTTTTGCAGTAGCTCGTCCACTTCCAGCATGCGACCCAAACCGACATCACCGCAGGCCTGCACGCCTTCTGCCGGCCCCCACAGCTCGATACCGCGAGCACGCAACTGCTCCGCATTCATCTGCGTGGCGGCATTGCGCCACATGCCCTGATTCATCGCAGGCGCCAAACACACGGGTGCAGCTGTCGCCAAGCACACGGTACTCAGCAAATCATCCGCCTGCCCTTGCGCCAAACGCGCCATGAAATCGGCACTCGCCGGTGCGACCAGTAGTACATCCGCCCAACGCGCCAGCTCGATATGCCCCATGCCCGCTTCGGCTTCGGGGTCGAGCAGGGTGGTGTGCACGGGATTGCCCGACAACGCCTGTAGCGTCAGCGGCGTGATGAACTCCATCGCGCCCGCCGTCATGATCACGCGCACGGTCGCGCCGCAATCCTGAATCCGCCGCACCAATTCCGCAGCTTTGTACGCAGCGATGCCGCCGGTAATACCGAGCAAAACTTGGCGATTGGCGAGCGATGCTGTCATAAATAATGCGAAGGGGACACCGTGAACTGAGCGCGGTAAGATAGCACGCACGCAAGGATATGCGTAGCCAGCTCATTAGCTAGTGCACACTGACTTTACGCTGCTGCACGAACAACGACATGGAGGTTTTATGCCGATTACCGATTGGCCCATCAATGAACGCCCGCGCGAAAAACTCTTGGCACAAGGTGCCACTGCACTCTCGGACGCCGAACTGCTCGCCATTTTTCTGCGCACCGGCACACGCGGCAAAACCGCCGTTGATCTCGCGCGCGAACTGCTCACCGATTTTGACGGCCTGCGCCATTTGCTCTCGGCGGATCGCCAAGCTTTCTGTTCGCGGCACGGTTTAGGCATCGCCAGCTTTGTGCAACTGCAAGCGGTGTTGGAAATGGCGAAGCGGCACTTGCTGGAAAACCTCCAACGCGACACCGTGTTCAACAACCCTGCTGATGTGCGCCACTACCTGAAAGCGCGCCTGCGCGATTACCGCCGTGAGGTGTTCCTCTGCCTGTTTTTGGATACACAGCACCGCGTGATCGGCTGCGAGGAATTGTTTCAAGGCACGCTGGATGCCAGCAGCGTCTACCCGCGCGATGTGGTGCAGCGCGCACTGGCACTCAACGCTGCCGCGCTGATCTTTGCCCACAACCATCCCTCCGGCATCGCTGAACCCAGTCAGGCGGATCAGCGCATCACCACACGGCTCTGTGAAGCCTTAGCCTTGGTGGATATTCGTGTGCTGGACCACATGATTGTCGGCGATGGCATGGTGCTGTCTATGGCAGAACGGGGGTTGCTGTGATGTCTGCTGCACTTTTACTTGCCTGACAGGGCGCACTCTGGTATAAAGCGCAGCTCTTTTTTGTGACCCCATTTTCCCGCGACAACTCCCCCCGAGCGCGTCGCTGTTTTGACCACAGGTGTTCCATGTCTAAAGTCTGTCAGGTAACCGGCAAGAAACCCGTCACCGGTAACAATGTTTCTCACGCGATGAACCGCACGCGTCGTCGTTTTGAGCCAAATTTGCACCACCACCGCTTCTGGGTGGCTACCGAGAACCGCTTCGTGCGCCTGCGCGTTTCTGCTAAAGGTATGCGCATCATCGACAAACTGGGCATCGACCAAGTGCTGGCGAACATCCGCGCCAGCGGCGTTAAGGTCTGATTCTCTTACTCCCCTCTACTGAATTTAGGAGTTATTTCTCATGCGCGACAAAATTCGCCTGGTATCATCCGCTGGCACTGGTCACTTCTACACCACTGATAAAAACAAGCGCACCATGCCTGAAAAAATGGAGATCAAAAAATTTGATCCCGTGATCCGCCAGCATGTGATCTACAAAGAAGCCAAAATCAAGTAAGCCACACTTATTGGATTAGGTATATAAAAAGCTCGATTCGTCGGGCTTTTTTTTCGCCATGCCAGAACTACCCGAAGTTGAAACCACACGGCGCGGTATAGTGCCCTATCTGATCGGGCGTACGGTGCGTCAGATCAAAATACACAACCGCCAACTGCGTTGGCCTATCCCCGCTAGTCTCAATAAAAAACTGGCAGGGCAGCCCATCACCAGCGTCACGCGACGCGGCAAATACCTGCTCGTCCACACTGCCGCTGGCACACTGCTGATTCACTTGGGGATGTCCGGCAGTTTGCGCGTACTGGAAAACGACGAACCGCGCCGCAAGCACGATCATGTCGAACTATTCTTGGATGATGGTCACTGCCTGCGCTATTGCGACCCACGGCGCTTCGGCGCATGGCTGTGGACTAGCGATGATCCGCTGCAACACGAACTGCTGGTCAAACTGGGACCTGAGCCGCTGGATCAAACCTTTTCTGCCAAGTATTTGCTGTCGCGCCTAGAAAAGCGCAAGCAGGCGATCAAAACCCTGATTATGGACAGCCATTTAGTCGTTGGCGTGGGTAATATCTATGCGAATGAAGCGCTATTTCTCAGCGGGATTCACCCACAGCGCAGTGGAGCCAGCATCACCGAGGCCGAAGCGCAGCAACTGATACGAAATATCAAGCAAGTATTGAAATCGGCCATTCAGCGCGGCGGCACCACGCTGCGCGATTTTATCGGTGGTGATGGCAAGCCCGGTTATTTTGCACAAGAGTTGCTGGTGTACGGACGGGCAGGAGAAGCCTGTCATCACTGCAAGACATGTTTGGAAGAAATACGGCTCGGCCAGCGCAGCACCGTTTTTTGTCCTCGCTGTCAGGTATAAAACTGCCTCAAAAAAACGCTTGCAAAATCTGCGGGGCAGGATTAAGTTACGGTCGTTGCATCTCTAAAAATCATAAACTTAGGGCGCACTTCTAGAAAACACGCCAACTTCAAAGGAGCACTGGTATGGCCATTTCCCTGAAAAAACTAGCAACACCTGTGCTTGCTGCCAGCCTGTTGTTACCTTCGCTCGGCGCATTTGCGGGCACTGTTGCTACAGACCCTTTTAATAACGGCAAGCCTTCTGCGCTGGCGATGATGACGGACTTGATCATTATCCGTCCGGTCGGTGCTGTACTGACTGCTGTTGGAGCGGCGGCCTATGTTGCCAGTCTGCCATTTACTCTGCCTACCGGCAGTGCAAATGAAGCGGGTTCCGTGCTGTTTATGGAGCCAGCAACCTACACCTTCGCGCGCTGCCTTGGCTGTACTCGCCCCGGCTACCACCCAAGCGTAGGGCAGGACAACGACTCAGCAGAAGCGGTAACGAAATAATCTCATCTCTGTTTATTGTGTAGTTTCACAACCCCAAGGAGAAATAAAATGAAAAAATTACTAACAGCTACAGCGATAGCAGCTACCGTTGCCATGACCGCCGGATGCGCAACAGCACGCGCCCCCGTCAGCAACGGCTGGCTTTTTACTGATGTCAAAGGCTCCGAATCTGTCGGTGATGCCACTTCAGGCGTTCGATACGGCAGAGCGTGTTCCGCTAATGTTCTCGGCTTGGTTGCTTACGGCGATTCATCTACCCGCACAGCAGCTAGCCGCGCAGGTATCAGCCGTATTCAAACCGTTGATTACTCGACGAACACCGTTCTGGGCGTGTGGGCTCAAACTTGCACACTGGTATACGGCGAATAAGTTAGCGTTTCGCTCAAAAAAAAACCGCATCCAACGATGCGGTTTTTTTATGTCTACCGTTTCAGCTTTATAGAGTAGTAATTACTTTCGCGCGGCAAATTTTTCCGCCAGTGCATCCGCCACAAGAGGCGGTACAAATTTGCTGATATCCCCACCGAGCGAACCAATTTCTTTCACCAAGCTGGATGAAATATAGGAAAGATGGTCAGATGGTGTGAGAAATAAACTCTCCACATCCGGCGCCAGCGCGCGATTCATATTGGCGAGCTGAAATTCGTATTCAAAATCGGATACCGCACGCAAGCCTCGCAATACACCACTGGCTTTTTGTTGATGCACAAAATCAATCAACAAAATATCAAAACCGACCACTTCAACATTATCGATATGCCCTAACACTTTTTTTGCCAGCGCAACGCGTTCTTCTAGCGTAAACAGCGGATTTTTGCGTGTGCTGGAAGCAATGGCGACCACCACGGTATCAAACAAGCGGCAGCCGCGCTCCACCAAATCAACATGACCGTTGGTGATGGGATCAAAAGTGCCAGGGTAAATAACGCGTCGCATAACAATAGCCAATCACAAAAAAGAAGGAAAACCTGAGAGTGCCGGCATAGTAGCGAAATTACCTACGCGCTCAAAGGATATTTTCTGCTCGACGCCAAAGCCCGTACTGCACTAAACCGGCACGCTGTTGCCGATAAGTCATAAAACCCTGCGGTGGTGATAACGGGATATTTGCAGGCTGCTCAACATAAATCCAAGGATCATCCGATAACAGCGCACGCTGCTGCAACTGCTCAACGAAAACGGCGGGCGATAATTGCGCATCGGCAAACGGCGGATCGATAAACACCACATCAAAACAACCCGTAGCTGCTTGCAACCACGACAGTGCATCAGCCGCCACAACCTGTGAAATAGCATCGGCACCCAATAATTGCCGTGTCGCCTGTAAACTCCGCGCTGCGTATGAATTGCGCTCCAGCATCACACAGTGCGCCGCACCGCGCGACAAAGCCTCAAACCCCAGCGCGCCGCTACCGGCAAACAAATCCAAGCAACGCGCTTCCGGCAAAACTGGCATCAACCAGTTGAACAGTGTTTCGCGGATACGATCACCAGTGGGGCGCAAGCCCTCGCCATCGGGAAAGGCGATTTTCCGCCCGCGCCATCGCCCGCCGATAATGCGCACACGATTTTCATTTTTTGACGATGAGGATTTAGCCAAGCACAGCGGACTCCACGACGGGGGGTGATAGGATAACACCCTGAAAAATACAGCTCCTCTCTTTCTGGTATTCAAACGGGTATTCAAAAAAACCTCATGGCAATTTTTGGCTTCGGCAAAGACAAAAAAAAGGACAAATCCTCACAGGTTCAACCAGCACCTGTGGCACAAACGACGATCGACCCACCTCTGACCAATTCGCCCGACACTGCAACAAGCAGCGAACCCAGCTCAGAAAGTTTGTTTAGCCGTATCAAACGCGGCCTCGCGCGCACCGGCAGCGTTATCGGCGAAGGCATCGGTACCGTGTTGCTGGGCAAACGCCAAATCGACGACGATTTGATCGAAGAATTAGAAACGCAATTGCTGTCAGCGGATGTCGGTATCGAAGCCACGACGATTATTCTTGACGATCTCACTGCACGCGTGGCGCGCAAAGAGCTCACGGACGGCAACGCGCTTTATGACGCGCTGCAAACGCATTTAAAACAAATGCTACAAAATGTTGAGGCACCACTCACAATCAATACCGCAAAAAAACCTTTTGTGCTGTTAGTGGTTGGCGTCAATGGCGTAGGCAAAACTACCACCATCGGTAAACTCGCCAAACGCTTTCAACAGCAAGGGCACAGCGTGATGTTGGCAGCGGGTGATACTTTTCGCGCCGCCGCTGTTGAGCAATTGCAAGTGTGGGGCGAGCGCAATCGTGTACCCGTTGTTGCACAGCACACTGGCGCAGACAGCGCTTCCGTTATTTTTGATGCGGTACAAGCAGCACAATCACGCAATATTGATATTGTGATTGCCGACACCGCTGGCCGTTTGCACAACAAAAGTAATTTGATGGAAGAACTGAAGAAAGTTAAACGCGTGATGGGCAAACTCGATACTGCTGCACCGCACGAAGTGTTACTGGTACTTGATGCAGGGACAGGGCAGAACGCGATCAATCAAGCGCAGCAATTTTATGAAGCCATTGGCGTGACAGGCATTGCTCTAACTAAATTGGATGGTACAGCAAAAGGCGGGGTTATTTTTGCATTGAGCCAAGCACTAAAATTGCCTATTCGATTCATTGGTGTTGGTGAAAAAGCAGAAGACTTACAAGTGTTTAGCGCTGCTGCTTTTATTCGCGCATTATTTGAAAAATCGTAAGCGATGATAGAGTTTCAGCATGTTGCCAAAAGTTATCCCAACGGCTTTGAGGCGCTGAAGCACATCAATTTTTCTCTCGCGGCTGGTCAAATGACTTTTCTCACCGGTCACTCCGGCGCGGGAAAAAGTACACTACTCAAATTGCTGCTGCTGATGGAGCGCCCTACACAAGGCAATATTATTGTTGCAGGGCAAGATCTCAACAAACTCAGTGCTGCACGCATACCTTATTATCGCCGTCATATCGGCGTGGTATTTCAAGATCACCAATTGCTCGCCGACCAAACCGTTTTTGATAATGTGGCATTGCCTCTACATATTGCGGGTCACCGCCACAAAGACATCGGTCGCCGTGTGCGTGCGGCATTAGACAAAGTGGGGCTGCTCGATCGCGAAAAATATTTTCCCATCGCACTTTCTGGCGGAGAGCAGCAACGCGTCGGTATTGCGCGCGCTGTCGTCAACCGCCCACCGATTCTTCTTGCCGATGAACCGACAGGCAATTTAGATCCTGTTTTATCGGAAGAAATCATGCGGTTATTTGCTGATTTCAGCAGCGTAGGCGTTACCGTCTTGATAGCCACCCACGATTTGGATTTGATTCACCGCTTTGGCAAACACCGCGAATTGGTTTTGCAACGCGGTCGTTTGATTAACGACGGTGGTCAATAAATGAAGGCGCCTGTTAAAAACAAACGCACTGCACGCGGCGCCACAACTGTGGCACCTAGCTGGCGCACGCTACTCCAAGCTTGGCTGCAACATCACCGACACTCTGCAAATAGCAGTCTGCAGCAACAAAAGCGAGCACCCGCACAATTTTTTTTAACAGCCATTGTGATTGGTATCACCTTGGCGCTGCCCGCTTTATTTATGTTGGCAATCCATAATGTGCAAAAACTGGGTGAGCATTGGAATGGCAATCCGCGTCTTTCCGTGTTCTTGGAAAGAAAAACTGCTGCCGAAAAAATAACCGAACTGCAACAACAACTACGACAACATACCGCAGTGAATACCATCACACTGATCACACCAGAGCAAGGCTTGGCGGATTTTGAAAAAGACACCAACCTGTCCAACACTTTAGCGCTGCTGGATGAAAATCCCTTGCCACCATTACTAACCGTAGAACTAAAAAATGATACTGCACCGGAGGCCGTAGAAACTCTACAAAAAAAATGGCAACAACTGCCGCAAGTAGATAGTGTGCGTGTTGATTTTGCATGGTTGCAAAAATTGTTTCACCTCATGCAATTAGGTAAACGCATCGCAGTTGGGCTCGCCGTGTTATTAGGCATGGGCGCGCTACTTTCTATCGGCAACACGATACGACTCGCGTTGGAAAATCGTCGCACCGAAATTGTGGTTGCCAACCTCGTCGGCGCTACCGATGCATTTGTGCGCCGCCCTTTTCTCTACAGCGGCATGTGGTTTGGTTTAGCGGGTGGCGCAGTAGCCATTATTTTGATGGAAGTGGGTTATTACAGTATTGTCGAACCAACCGCTCAACTAGCAGCGCTTTATCACAGCACATTCAGCTTGCAAGGCCCCACATTACTCACCCTGCTCAGCTTGATGGTTAGTGGTGTTGCCATTGGCATACTCGGTGCATGGCTCACTGCTTGGTATCATCTGCGCACAATGCGGCCACAATAAATACTCACACAACACTAATTATTTTTTCGCGCGCGATCATCCGCTGCTTTCGTGCGTCGTGTCGGTTCTGCTTCTAGTGGATTTTCTGGCCAATAATGTTTGGGATATTGCCCGCGCATATCTTTGCGCACATCTTTGTAAGCATTCTGCCAAAAACTGGCTAAATCTTGTGTCACCGCTAAAGGCATTTTCCGTGGCGATAACAAATGAATCAACACAGGTATTTTTCCCTCCGCGATACGCGGCGTTTCTTGTGCACCAAACATCTCTTGGATCCGCACCGGCAATACTGGCTGCTCGCCAGAATAATCCAAGGCGATACGCGATCCAGTCGGCACAGTAATATGCGTCGGTGCGACGCACTTTAACTGTTGTTGCTGTGAAAAATCCAAACGCGCTTGCAGTGCTGAAAACACATCCACTTGCGCTAGCTGACTGCGGCGACTGACATCCAATAAGTACGGTGCCAACCACTGTTCTAAGTTTTCCAATAAATTGTTTTCTGAAAAATCTGGCAAATCGTCGATAAGATTTTTTGCAGAAACCCAGCGTACTCGTTGTAAAAATTGCAGCGTAGCTTCTGTCTGCGGCAGTGCAGACCAACCAAGAGAACGCAAGCCGCGACATAATTCTTGCACAACCATTTCACCGCGTGCTGGCAATGGCTTTTCATTCAAAACCAATGCGCCAAAGCGCTGCACACTGCGCGCAATCACGGCTTCTTCTTTAGATGACCACAACACTTCTTCGCCCGCAAAAAATAATTCTGGCAAAAAAACAGGTAAATCTTCAGGATTCAAAGCAGCTGCCAAATAAATGCGTGCATCGCGCCCTTCGCCATCCAAATCGGCAATCGCAATCCATTCTTCACGCGCCAATGCACTGCCCTGCTGCAAACTGGCGCCGACACCGTTTGCCAACTGCCAGCGTTCGCCGCGTGTATCGCGTCGCCGCGCCACGCGTTCGGGATAACACAGCGCGATCATCAAACCCAATTGTTGTTCGTGCGCTGCGCTATCGCCTTGTGCGCTAATCCATTCACGCAAGCGCTGCACTTGTTGTTGTACGCGTTCACGCACAGCGCGGTCTATCGCGCCATTTTTTTTCAAGGCCTGCCAACGCCAATAAAAATCGGCGTCGTTGCCACTTTGAAAATTACTACTTTGCGAATGACTACCGCGCAAAATATCGCGTTCATCCAATAAAGCAGCCACTTCACACGCCAGCGCACCCAAGCCGTGTTCCTGTGCGCGCAACAACATGTGCGCATAACGCGGATGTGTAGGCAGCGCCGCCATCGCACGACCATGCGTTGTGATGCGGCAATCGCCGTCCAGCGCACCTAAAGATTGCAAGCGTTCACGCGCTTGTTGTAAATGCGCAAGTGGCGGTGCGTCTAAAAAATCCAACTGCGTTTCTGCAACGCCCCACTGCGCTAATTCTATCGCCAGCGGCATTAAATCACTGCGCAAAATTTCAGCTTGCGGAAAACGCGCAAGCCCTGCGTGCTGTTCTTCGCTCCATAAACGATAACACCAGCCCGCTTGTTGTCGCCCTGCACGACCTGCGCGCTGCTCCGCTGTGGCTTGTGAAACGGGCGTCGTCACCAAACCACTCATGCCGCGCCGAGGATCAAAACGCACCGTGCGCACCAAGCCCGCATCAATCACTACGCACACACCGTCTATCGTCAACGAAGTTTCGGCGATACTGGTTGATAAAATAATTTTTCGCTTTCCGTCTGCATTTTTTTGCAACACGGCTTGTTGTTGCGCTAAAGCCGCTTCGCCGTGCAACACACACAGCAAAAAATTTTCAGCGAGATTTTTTTCCAGCGCTTGTTGCGTACGACGAATTTCGCGCAAGCCGGGGAGAAACACCAAAATATCGCCCGCCGTTTCTTGCACAGCGCGCAGCACCGCTTGCGCAACACGATTTTCCAAGGGCGTGTTTTGATTGCGTCCAAGATAAATCATCTCAACGGGATAACTGCGCCCTTCACTGACAATTATCGGTGCGTTATCGAGCAGCGCGGAAATGGCTATGCCATCCAGCGTGGCGGACATCACCAACAGTTTTAAATCCTCACGCCAATTTTTTTGAATGTCGCGCACCAGTGCCAAACCGAGATCCGCGTGCAGTGAACGCTCGTGAAACTCATCAAAAATCACCAAGCCCACACCGCTGAGTTCGGGATCATTTTGTATCAAGCGCGTGAGCACACCTTCCGTCACCACTTCAATTTTTGTGTGAGCAGAAACTTTACTCTCGCCGCGAATGCGATAGCCCACAGTCTCGCCCACTTTTTCGCTCAACTGCTGCGCCATGTATTGCGCCGCGCGCAAAGCTGCTAAACGGCGCGGCTCCAACACAATGATGCGCCCCGCAATGTCACCCGCTTGTAGCAACGCCAACGGCACGCGCGTGGTTTTTCCTGCACCGGGCGCTGCGGACAGCACGACACAAGCCGCGCTGCGCACGGTGTCGCACAGCTGAGGTAAAACCGCATCGATAGGGAGAGCCGTTGTCATCACGCATCACAAGTAAACGAGGCGGTCATGATAATTTCTCGCGCAGGGTTTGCGGCGCTTGGCTTGGTCTTGTTTCGATCATCGCTTAGACTGTGATCACTCTCGATACTTCTTGTGAGACTCTCTCGTGCATTACTCGGTTAGGACAGAACAAACATGGCGATGGCGCTCTTGAGCTGCCACGGCGCGACTGTGCGCCATCGACCACCGTTCCTGTAAATCTGTCTAAAAAATCCGAGGTATCGCACCATGTCGACACTAACATCCGAACAAATCGCCGCTTACGCCGCACAGGGTTACAACCGCGTACCCGTTGTGCGCGAATTGTTTGCTGATTTGGAAACACCGCTCTCCTGCTACTTAAAACTTGCGCGCCAGCCTTACAGTTATTTGCTGGAGTCGGTGCAGGGCGGCGAGAAATGGGGGCGTTATTCTTTCATCGGCTTGCCCTGCCGCACACAACTGATAGTGCGCGGGCAAAGCGTTACTGTGCAGCGCGATGGACAAATTATTCAGCAGGAAACTTGCGCCGATCCACTGACTTTTATCGATCAATTTCGTCAGCAGTATCGCGTAGCGGAATTGCCCAACTTGCCGCGCTTTACCGGCGGCTTGGTCGGTTATTTTTCTTACGATACCGTGCGCTATGTCGAGCTACATTTGCAAGCCACGCAACCGCAGCAAGATCCCATCAACACACCCGATATGCTGTTGTTGCTATCCGAAGAGGTGTTGGTGTTTGATAATTTATCCGGTCGCATCTTGTTGATTGTTCATGCCGACACCGCGCAAGAAAATGCACTGGTACAAGCAGAGCAACGCTTGGATGCTTTGCAAGCGCAACTGCAAATAGCTACACCTTCACTGCCACCCATTGCGCTCGCCGCACCAGCAGATGCGCAACTAGAGCGGCAATTTGTTTCTTCGTTCGGCGAAGATGCTTTCAAGAAAAGTGTCGATGCCATCAAGGAATACATTTTGGCAGGCGATACCATGCAAGTGGTTTTATCGCAGCGTATGTCGTTACCGTTTGATGCCGAACCGCTCAATTTGTATCGCGCGCTGCGCAGTTTGAATCCATCGCCTTATATGTTTTTCTTGGATTGCGGCGAGTTTCACATTGCAGGTTCTTCGCCAGAAATTTTGGCGCGCTTGGAAGATAACCGCGTTACCGTGCGACCGATTGCCGGTACACGCAAACGCGGACAAACCAGCGACGAAGATTATGCGCTAGAAAAAGATTTACTCGCTGACCCGAAAGAAATTGCTGAACATTTGATGTTGATTGATTTAGGGCGCAACGATGTCGGCCGTGTTGCCAATGTAGGCAGCGTGCAATTGACAGAAAAAATGGTGGTCGAACGCTACTCGCATGTCATGCATATCACATCCAATGTCACCGGTGAATTGCGCGAAGGTTTGGATGCAATGGATGTGTTGCGCGCCACGCTACCGGCAGGCACTTTATCGGGCGCGCCAAAAATTCGCGCGATGGAAATTATCGACGAATTGGAAAAAGAAAAACGCGGCATTTACGGCGGCGCTGTCGGCTACCTCGGCTGGAGCGGCAATATGGACACCGCTATCGCAATTCGCACAGCGGTGATCAAAAATAAAACGCTGTACATTCAAGCGGGTGCAGGCATTGTTGCCGACTCTGTGCCGCAATCGGAATGGGATGAAACCATGAATAAAGGGCGCGCAGTGTTTCGTGCCGCTGCGATGGTTCTAGCAGGGAGATAATGATGCAAGACGCTCGCGAGCTCGGCTTAATCATCGATTCGCATGTGCCTTTAATTGTTATTCAATCGCACGAAGAAACGCGCGTGTTGGAAGTACTCATGCAAGTGAGCAATACGCGCACACTGCCGATGCAGGTTTGGTCCGTCACTGACGGTTTGCGCCCTATGGGTTTTAGCATGGGCGAAACGGGTGGTGAAACCTTCACCGAATTAGAAACTGCCTTAACTGCGATTAAACGCACACGCAGCAAAGGCTTGTTTGTTTTGTGTGATGCGCACAGTTATCTCAATACAGAACACGATAAATTGGTACGACTCATTAAAGATATTGTGCTGCAGTATGACAGCATCAATCGCACGATTGTGCTTCTCAGTCACGCCATCACACTGCCGCCAGAATTAAAGCGTTACGCCGCCGAGTTTGAATTGGCATCACTCAGTGACGAGCAAATTCTCACTATTATTCGTGAAGAAGCTATTGCTTGGGCCGGCACAAACAATAAAAAACAAATTAAAACTGACAAGCTAGCACTGGATCGCATCATCATGAATCTGCGCGGCTTGGCACCCAGCGATGTTAGAAAATTAGCACGCCAGTTTATTTATGCCGATGGTGCTATTTCAAAAAATGATTTACCGCTTATCAACAAAAATAAAATGCAATTGCTGGATATGGATGGCGTATTGCAGTACGAGTATGAAACGGAAAGTTTTTCACAAGTTGGTGGGTTGAATCGTTTAAAAGATTGGCTGACTAAACGGCAACAAGCCTTTTTGTCATCTGACAATACAGTGGACACACCAAAAGGCATTTTATTACTTGGCGTACAAGGTAGTGGCAAAAGTTTAGCGGCGAAAGCGGTAGCTGGGCTGTGGAGTTTGCCTTTACTGCGTTTAGATTTTGGTGCGCTGTACAACAAATATTACGGCGAATCGGAAAGAAATTTGCGCGACGCCTTAAAACTGGCCGACAACATGGCACCCTGCGTGCTGTGGTTGGATGAAATTGAAAAAGGCATTGCAGGGCAAAACAATGACGAAGGCACTAGCTTGCGTGTACTCGGCACTTTTCTTACTTGGCTTTCTGAGAGAACCCGCGCTGTATTTGTTGTTGCCACATCAAACAATATTGCCAACTTGCCCGCTGAACTGATTCGCAAAGGTCGACTGGATGAGATTTTTTTCGTTGACCTGCCCAACAAAAAAGTACGCGAAGAAATTTTTGCCATCCATTTAAGCAAACGAAAACAAGACCCTGCCACTTTCGATTTACCAATACTCGCTACTGCTGCAGAAGGCTTCTCAGGCGCTGAAATTGAGCAGGCGATTGTTGCTGCCAATTATTCCGTTCTCGCACAACAACAAACTTTAAACACCACCAGTATTCTCGATGAACTGGCACACACAAAACCCATTGCCGTGGTGATGCAAGAGAATATTGCCGCGCTGCGCGCGTGGGCAAAAAATCGCACAGTGTCTGCCGACTGATCACGCTAAGTTTTACCAAAATAACGGCATTAAAAAACCCGCTCCGGTGAGGGAGCGGGTTTGCTGTGTGTTGCTTGGTACTTACTGCGTGAATTATAACGCCGTGGCGTTGACCACCAACACGCTGCCCGCGTCTTTTTGCGGTC
This sequence comes from Pseudomonadales bacterium, assembly GCA_041395665.1. Classification (NCBI taxonomy): domain Bacteria; kingdom Pseudomonadati; phylum Pseudomonadota; class Gammaproteobacteria; order Pseudomonadales; species Pseudomonadales bacterium. Next base: position 2,560 of record JAWLAB010000010.1, on the reverse strand, counting down.
TCGGTCTGCCATTGACCATCACATTGACATCCACGCCTGGGATGCCAATGACGATGTCCGCTTTGCCGTCGCCGTTGACATCACCCGCCCCGATGGAAGTGCCGTACACATCACCGCTCACTTTGCCGTAACGGGAGGTACCCAGCTGCGCGAATGGCTCTGCGCCACCCGCCCACACAGCCACACTGCCAGCACCGGCCGCAGGTCGTGGGAAAGCTCTGAGGTTAGCGGCTTTCGGGGCGCTGGCGACGATGTCTGCCGTGCCGTCACCGTCAACATCCGCCAAGGCAACAGCGGAGCCGAACGCCGAACGCACTTCTCTGCCCAGTGTGTTGCCACCACGGGTGTAAGCGGCGCTGTTGCTGCCGTACAACACCACGAAGCCGCCCACATCTTTGAGTCTTCTGTCGGTAGGATGATCAAGCTTCGGCACACCCACCACGATGTCGTGGGTGCCGTCGCCATCAACATCACTGCCGGACGCCAGTGCGCTGCCGAAGTTATCCACTGCCGCTTGGCCGTATTGCTTGTAGAGTAGCGTTGGGTTGCCTGTGCTGTATACCGTCACGCTGCCCGCTGCTGTCAGTTTCCTGCCGTTACTGAGGGCGCTTTCGCTCGGTGCGCCGATCGCGATGTCTTGGACGCCATCGCCATCAAAGTCGCCAACAGCCACGGCGGTACCGGCAAGCGCACCCGCTGTTGCGCCGTAGTACGGTGTGCCGATCATCGACAGGTCTGCGCCCGAGTACACGGTCACCTTGCCCGCTTTCTTCAACGACGGTGCATTGGCAGGTGCAGCCAATGGCTCGCCGACCACGATATCGGCAAGGCCATCACCATCGACATCGCCCAGCGCCAGCGCCGAGCCAAACAGCGTTCTAGCCGTTGTGCCGTAAATGTCCTGTGCCATCGGCACGCAGCTTGGGGTATTGCAGCCGTAGATGATGGTGACTTTGCCCATCATTTTGGCGCCAGCGCCGTTCGCCGCTAATGGCGCACCGACCACGACATCCATTGTGCCGTCACCGTCGATATCGGCGTTGCCTGCGATGGCTGTGCCTACACCTTCTTTTGTAGCGGTTCCGACCAGCGTTGCCAGTGGTGTGCCGGTTTGGCCAGAGATCACTTGCACACGGCCCGCATCGCGCAAGGCGCGGATGGCGGTAGGTACTACATCGTAGCCGGGGGTGGCAACGGCGTAGTCACCGTAACCGTCGCCGTCAAAGTCACCTACATACGCCACGGTCGAGCCCATCATGTCTGCGCGCATGGCACCGTGGAAATTACCCAGCTCGGCAGCATTGTTGATCGGTGTATCGCACGCATCGCCAATACCGTCACCGTCAGTGTCGGTTTGAGTTGGGTTCGGCACGGTTGGGCAGTTGTCGGTGTTGTTGTCGATGCCGTCACCGTCAGTGTCGCCGTTCGGTGTGCTGTCGCACGCATCGCCAATACCGTCACCGTCAGTGTCGGTTTGAGTTGGGTTCGGCGCGGTCGGGCAGTTGTCGGTGTTGTTATCGATGCCGTCACCGTCGGTGTCGCCGTTCGGTGTGCTGTCGCACGCATCGCCAATACCGTCACCGTCAGTGTCGGTTTGAGTTGGGTTCGCTACCGCTGGGCAGTTGTCGGTTGCATCGGGTATGCCGTCCATATCCGCATCAGGAACCACCGTGGCGATCTCAATCACAGGAATAGCAGCCAAGTAATCGGCATCACCCGCCTGATCGTAGTTCACGGTACAAGTACCGGCACCGCTGTTGATCGTCACGGTGTTACCGACATTCGTACAGCTGCCGCTGGTGCTAACCGTGACCGGCAAGCCCGAGCTCGCGGTCGCGCCCACGGTGAAGCTCGCGCCGAACGCGGCAGAAGCCGGTGCGGACGGTGACACGCTGATCGTTTGTGCTGCTTTGGCAGCAGCAGTGGTTTCAGTGACCTGAGGTGCAGCCAAGTAGTCGGCATCACCCGCCTGATCGTAGTTCACGGTACACGTGCCCGCGCCGCTGGTGATCGTCACGGTGTTACCGACATTGGTACAGCTGCCGCTGGTGCTAACCGTGACCGGCAAGCCCGAGCTCGCGGTCGCGCCCACGGTGAAGCTGGTGCCGAACGCGGCAGAAGCCGGTGCGGACGGTGACACGCTGATCGTTTGTGCCGCTTTGGCAGCAGCAGTGGTTTCAGTGACCTGCGGTGCGGCCAAGTAATCGGCATCACCCGCCTGATCGTAGTTCACGGTACAGGTACCCGCACCACTGTTGATGGTGATGGTGGCCGTGCTGGTGCCAGAACCGGTACAGCTACCGGAGGTCGTGATCGCCACCGGCAAGCCAGAGGTGGCCGTTGCACCCACGGTGAAGCTGGTGCCGAACGCGGCAGAAGCCGGTGCGGACGGTGACACGCTGATCGTTTGTGCTGCTTTGGCAGCAGCAGTGGTTTCAGTGACCTGAGGCGCAGCCAAGTAGTCGGCATCACCCGCCTGATCGTAGTTCACGGTACACGTGCCCGCGCCGCTGGTGATCGTCACCACATTGCCGACATTGGTACAGCTGCCGCTGGTGCT
>JAWLAB010000009.1 GCA_041395665.1 Pseudomonadales bacterium | reverse complement strand
CGCGATATTCCGGTTCTGATTTGTGAACCGCTATAATTGGTGCTGCAAAAAAATCATTTATTGAGTTTGTGTAAAAAAATATGACTGCTCCCGCTGTATCGGTGCTTGATCGCGCCGCTGAAATCATTGCCGCTTTTGTACCGGATCAAGATTTGGTGGATTTGCTGACGCAACTGCAAGATCAACTCGGTTTTATTCCGCCGCAAACCATCCCGTTGATTGCGGATGCAACAGGTTCAGAGCGCCCCGCAATTTACAAAGCGATTGATCTGTCGCCTTCGTTTACTTTACAGCCGCCCGGCAAACATTTGCTGTATATCTGCAATGCCGATAACTGTTGCACGAGGGGCGGCATAGCGCTGGCAGAAACGGCCAAACGCGTATTGGGCGTGGATTTTTATCAGTGTGATGAAAATAAAAAAGTTCGATTGGAACCTTTTCGTTGTTTAGCCAATTGCCCGAATGGCCCCAATATCGCGGTCGATAAAGTGGTACAAGGGCATATGACGCCCGAAAAATTAGAAGCGCTTTTGAAAGAGTTACTGGCAGAACAAGACAATACGTTAATCCGTGCTTAATGGATACACGCCGCGCCAGCCCTCAACACCGCCGTCCACACTGTAAACCTCAGAAAATCCCTGCTGGCTGAGAAAATCGGCAGCGCCTTGGCTGCTGTGTCCGTGATAGCAAAACACCAGTAATGGCTTATCAAAATCTGCGTGCAGAATAAATTCCTGCACATTGTTGTTGTTCAGTGAAAACGCGCTAGCGACATGACCCGACGCATACGCATTAGGGTCACGGATATCGACTATCGTCGCATTGCCGCTATCAATCAGGTTTTTTGCTGTAGCAGCAGGGATGCAGGTAAAAGGCATGACAGAACTCCTCAATTATCAAAAAAATAGTTCAATTACGACGAACAGCTAATTTCTAAATGTTTTCCCCATTCAGGCGGCAAGTTGGCGTAGTGTGCAAAATCGGGATGCTCATCAAACGGTGCTAACAAAACCTTTAATAAGTTTTCCGCCATGGTGAAATCATTTTGTTGGGCAAGATCAATGGCTTGCTGCGCCAAATAATTGCGCAAAATATATTTGGGATTGACGCGCTTCATAGCGGCGCAGCGCTGTGTGTCGTCGCTATGCTCTTGTTGCAGTCTGGCAGTGTATTGCGTACTCCATGCGTCAAATGCATTGCGGTCAACGAATAAATCACGCAGCAAAACGTTTTCTATTTGCGTTGAAAAATCACAGAGGCGACGGAAGAAAAGCGTGTAATCCACAGCAGATTGTTGCATCAGAGTGAGTAGTTGGCCGATGAGAGCGCTGTCATTTTCTTGTGACATCGTCAGCCCCAGCTTTGCGCGCATCAGCTGTAAATAATGCTGCTCAATGGTGGGTTGATACGCTTGCAGGCTTTCACGCAACTGCTCGATGGTAATTAACGGAGCCAGCGCGTGCGCCAGTGCATTGCAATTCCACAGCCCGATATTGGGCTGCTGATTAAAGGCGTAGCGACCGGAGCAATCAGAGTGATTGCAAATAAAGTTTGGGTTGTAATCGTCGAGAAAACCAAACGGGCCGTAATCAAAAGTTTCACCGAGTATCGACATATTGTCGGTATTCATTACGCCGTGCGCAAAACCTACCGCTTGCCAGTGCGCTATTAAACGCGCTGTGCGTTGCACCACAGCATCAAAAAAAGCAGCATAAGGTTGCTCGGTGTTACGACATGCTGGGTAGTGCTGGTCGATGACAAAGTCTGCTAGTTGTTGCAGTGCATCGTACTGCTGTGTGTGACAAAAATATTCAAAAGAGCCGAAACGAATATGCGAGGGTGAAACACGCAATACCATCGCGCCTTTTTCAGAGGTTTCGCGATAGACCACTTCGTCACTGGCGATAAGAGCCAGCGCGCGCGTGGTGGGAATGCCTAAACCGAACATCGCTTCCGAACAAAGAAATTCACGCAGACTGGAGCGCAATACCGCGCGGCCGTCACCTTGTCGTGAATACGGCGTTAGACCTGCGCCTTTCAGTTGGATTTCGTGGCGTTGTCCTGCGTGTGCAATTTCGCCGAGCAACATGGCGCGACCGTCGCCCAAGCGCGGGTTGTAGTGACCAAATTGATGACCGGAATACACCATCGCCAATGGCGTTATTGCGGGTTTGGTATTGCCATTGCAGTAGCACAAATTGTCGTCAGTCAGCAGTTGTGTTGCATCGATGCCGATTAATGCAGCTGTTGCGGGCGAATGCAGCGCCCAACGCGCCGCCCGCAGCGGCTCAACCGACACTGGCGATGCGAAGTGATTGCCGAGTGTGGCAAAGCGAGAGGGGAGTAGTGGCAAAATCACGATGTTAATTCAGAGATGCAGTGAGGACATTGTAAAAGCTGGTATTTCTTCTGGCGACACCACAAAATGTGTGGCTTCTATCGTTGTGAGAGTTATAAAAACTGCTATGCGCGTTTCTTCTGTTAGTCGCTTACATCGCGCTGTTGTTATCTTTGTGCTGTTGTTGATAGCAGTTATTGCCAGAGTGCCATTTACGACTTTGGATTTTAACTCGCTGTTGTCGACTTATTTGGTGGACGACGCTTTTTATTATTTCAAAATTGCGAGCCATCTTGCGATGGAGCATCGCATTACTTATGACGGCGATCAACTGAGCAATGGCTTTCATCCGTTGTGGTTGGCGCTTATCACGCCATTTTATACACCAGCCGATAACGGTATTACTTTTGTCTATCGTGTGCAGTGGTTGATGTTGTTGATCGACTTATTGTCGGTGGTTGTTTTGTATCGCACACTGCTGCAATGCAAAGCGAATGCAGTCGTTGCTTTTGTGGCAACGCTGTGGTTTTGCCTACATTCCACTTTCATTGATATTCAGATGAACGGTTTGGAAACATCGCTCAATACTTTATTGCTGCTGATGCTGTTGAGTGCTTTTGTGCAGGTTTATCAAAGCGAACAGGCAACACAGTGGCGTTATTGGTATTTCGGCGCTGTTGCCGGTTTGGCTTTTTTAGCCAGAACTGATAACGCCATCGTGCTAGTAGTTTTGTACGGCGCGTTGTTTTGGTGTGCGCGCAAACAGGGGCTCGCAAGATTGAGTCCACTTTTTGTTTCGGCTGTCTTAGCGGGTTTAATTGTGCTGCCGTGGCTTTTATGGAATTGGATTTATTTCGGTAGCTTGGTGCAGAGCAGCGGCAAGATAGAAACCATCTACTGGGGAGAGCCACAATTCAGTTGGCAGCGCACAGCGTTTGCGTGGTTGATGATGCCGACTAGTGTCTTTGGCAAGTTGGAGTTTTTTTCACGTTTATTTATTGCGCCAGTTGGCAATGCGGCGTGGGGAGCTACTGGATTTTTATTGTTAATGGCAGGCTGTTTGTTATGGTTTTGGCGCAGCGTGCGTGTACCAAATGAGCTCAAGGCTGTAGCAGTATTTTGCATCGCGGTATTGGTAGTTTTTTGTTATCACGCGGCATTTCGCAGTTTTGTGCGCACTTGGTATTACATTCCCGTGGGTTTGGTGTTGTTGCTGTTGTTGGCCAGCGTGGCAACAGCGTGGCTCGCGCATTGGCAGAGCTTGGGTAAAAAAAGGCTGAGCTATGCAGTGCCTGTTGTATTGGTGGTGGTATGCACGGCTCAGGTGTTGTTCAGCTTTTCGCCCAGTCGATTGCGAGGTGTAGTCACAGGGCGTTCAACGCATATCACCGTAGCGCAGTGGCTGGATGCCAATACATCGTCAGATGCGGTGATAGGCTCGATGAACTCGGGCGTGCTGAGTTACTTGGTGCATCGCAAAGTTATCAATTTGGATGGAGTGGTGGATGTGCGCTCTATGCGTGCACATTGGCAAAAGAAGCAACCAGAATATATCCATGAGCGTGGGATTCAGTATTTGGTGGATAACGCTGGCGCATTAAATTTCTTTTGTCGCGACAATCCGTACCACACTTGCGAACAAGTTTTTTCTTTTGGTGATGCCAAGAATCCTAGTTTGGTAATGAAGGTAGTTAATAAGTAGCGGTGTTAAAACCAGCGCCAACCGTGTTGTGTGAAAAATATGTAGCCAGCACGGGCGAATTGTTTGATATGCCACCAACCCTTGCGCGACGCGTGGCCTCCATCGTGGATAATTTTCATCGCCGGGACAAAAGCAATTTTTGCGTGCTCTCGCAAACGAACGGACAAATCAAAATCTTCGAAATATAAAAAATAAGCAGAGGAAAACCCGTTGAGTTTTTGCAGTAAGTTGGTTCGTATCAGCATGCAGCAGCCACTAGCAATTTCTACCGATTGGTAGGGATGCTCTGACAAATACTCCTTATGCATTTCATAGCGTGCTAAGCGTTGCTGAAACAGTTTCTTTAGCTGGGTGGGAGCAAAACCGCGCAAGGTGAAATCCAATACAGTTGGGTAGCGTTTGCTCAAAAATAGTGGTGTTTTCTGATCGTTGACGGCAAACGGCGTCACCATGCCGACTTCATCGTGTTGTTGTAAATAGTCCAATCCCTTGGCGAGTGCTTGCGCATCCAAATACACATCAGGATTCATAAATAAATGGAAATCACTGCCTTGATGGATGCAGCGATTATGTGCTTGACCGTAGCCGAGGTTGCTCTCCGCGCAAATAAAACGCACTGCATCAATGCCATCTATGCGCGTAAATAAAGACGAAAATTGATCGCCATCTTCACTGGCTGCGTTATCAACAACAACGAGTGCAATGCGTGCAACGGTGTGCTGATTGCGCAATTGGCGGACACTGTCGGTTAAACACTGGCGAAAACGCAGCAATTCATCACGATTGTTGCGAAACAACACAACGCTGATGGAAAGGTGGATAGGTGTTTGCTGCGTATCATTCATGGCGTCATTGTAAGCCATGGCTGCGGGGTGCAATCCAGCGCCAGCGTGCTTTATGATTCCCTCTCACAAAAAGAATCATGACACCGAAGACGATGTTAAAGAAACCGCAACGCATATTGTGTGTGCTGGGCATGCACCGCTCTGGCACCAGTTGTCTGACAGGCTCTTTGCAGCAAGGTGGGCTTTTTCTCGGCAAACATCACACTTGGAATGAATACAATCGTCGCGGTAATCGTGAAAACCAAGATGTCGTCAATTTGCATGAAGCGATTTTCAAAGCTAACGGTTTGACATGGAAGAAGCCTACGGGTGTTGCACTGACCGGTGATATCTCGCAAGCGCTGCAAGCCGTGGAGAGCAGTGCGCTTGCCGTATGGGAGCCGCAAAACACAGAGCGCGCGCAAGAAATTTTGGCTGAGTATGCCGATAAACTGCTGTGGGGATTCAAAGATCCACGCACGCTGTTGGTGTTGGATGGCTGGTTGGATTTAGTGCCCGATATGGAATTTGTCGGCATTTATCGTCATCCGATGGCGGTGGCGCAATCGCTGGCGAGTCGCCCTGCGATGCCAGTAACCATCGAAGAAGGGCTGGCGATGTGGTACGCCTACAACAAAAAATTATTGCAAGCGTATCAGCGCCAAGCATTTCCTTTGTTGTGTTTTGATTGGAGCGAAGAAAAATTTCATCACGCTTTGGATATCGTACACGCCCATTTAGGTTTACAACCTGTGCCAACGGATGAACGCTTTTACACCAAAGAATTGCATAAACAATCTGCTGATGTGGAAGCAATCTTGCCTGAACCTGTACAAGCGTTATATCAACAATTGGAAAACATTGCCCTGCGCCATGACTAAATCGCCCACCCCCAAAGGTATTCCCAATTCGCCGCAGCCGATTAAATGGTTTGATGCTGCCATGCCTGTTGTACCGCACGATGATGCACAGTATTTGCAGGTGTCGCAGCCACGGCTGTCGATTGTGGTGATGGTGTACAAAATGCCAGAGCAGGCGAAAAAAACTTTGTATTCTTTGAGCGCGCAATACCAGCGCGGCGTGACAGAAAACGATTACGAAGTGATCGTGATGGAAAATCCTTCCTCACGTGTTTTAGGTAAAGAAGAAGCAGAAAAGTTTGGCAGTAATTTTCACTATCAAGCTTATCCAGAGACGCTGCCCACGCCGGTCAATGCCATGAACTTTGGCGCAGCGCATGCGCGCGGTCGCATGATTGCGGTGATGATCGATGGTGCGCGCATGGTGTCCCCTGGTATTGTGAATTACATTCTGGCAGCCGAGCGCTTGCATCAGGATGTGGTAGTCGCTGTGCCTGGCTATCACCTTGGCAATAAAGTGCAACAAGAGGCGATGTTGGAAGGCTATGACGAAGCCTACGAACAAACGCTGCTCGAAAAAATTAGTTGGCCGCAAGACGGTTACCGCTTGTTTGAAATTTGCTGCTTGTCTGGCACCAGTGCTGGTGGTTACTTAAAGCCTTTGGGCGAGAGCAATGTATTGGCGATGCCGCGTCATATATGGGAAAAGCTGGGCGGCTATGATCCGGGTTTTACCGAAACAGGTGGCGGGCAGTGCAATTTAGATTTGCACAAACGCGCAGTGGAATTGCCAGAGACCGTTTTGGTGACTTTGATCGGCGAAGGTTCTTTTCATCAATTTCACGGTGGCATTACCACCGGCACGCAAGGTGAAGAGCGCTTAAAAGCGATGCAGGATCATTTCAATCAATATGCCGAATTGCGCGGTCAACCTTACACACCACCGCTTAAACGCAGTATTTTTCTGGGCACAATGCCCGATTGTGCGCTACGTTTTGTGCGCCACTCTGCCAGTGTGGTGATGAAAAATCGCGGTGATATCCCGAGGGATTGGAAATGAGTGCAGAAAAAAAACCAGCGCTGTCGATTATCGTTATTGTCTATGACATGCCGCGACAGGCGATGAACACGCTGTACAGTTTGGCGTTGCCGTATCAGAAAAATATCAGCGAAGATGATTACGAAGTGATTGTGGTAGAAAACCGCTCGTCGCGTTGTTTGGATGCGGCAGCAGTTGCTGCGCTGGGTTCGCAATTCCATTATTTTTTGCGCGATGAAGCAGGCGTTTCTCCCGTGCCAGCCGTGAACTTTGCGTTTACACAGTGTCGCGGCGAGCAAATTGGTTTGATTATTGATGGCGCACGCATCGTTTCGCCGCGCGTATTGGAATACGCCATGATTGCCGCGCGTATGACTGATGACGCTTTAGTGATGGTGCCTGGCTATCACCTCGGTGAAAAGGATCACAAATTTCATTTGCAAGCACAGCATAGTGAAGCCTTAGAAATTGAAAAGTTAGGCGAATTGGCGTGGCAAGAAAATGGTTATCGCCTATTCAAATGGGCGTGTTGGAGTTCCAGTAATCAACGCGGTTATTTACAGCCCATGCAGGAGTGTAACGCGCTGTTTTGTTCGGCGGAAAATTTCAAACGCATCGGTGGCGCAGATGAGCGCTTTGATCAAGCGGGTGGTGGCTCGATCAATCTGTATCTTTATCGAAAATTAGGCATGCTGCCCAATATTGTGTTGTATGTGTTGCCAGGCGAGGGCTCTTTTCATCAATTTCACAGTGGCGTGACCACGCAAGAATTTACTGAAGATGATACGCGTCGCGCGGTGTTGAAATCGTTTGATACGCGCTTGGAAGAAGTGTGGGGTGGACCGTTCAAAGCGCTGACACGCGAACCGATTTTATTGGGTGCAGTCACGCATTGGGCGCAACCCTTTTTGGAAAAAGCATCGGAAATGGCGGCACAGCGTTTTGCGCGCCTCACCGCCAATAAAAAACCATTTTGGGATGATGACGCAGGCTTCGAGCGTTTTACCGAAAATGCGGTGAGCTGCTTAAACGATGGCTATGAACGCCCAGAAATCATGAAGCAACAGAAATTTGTGGAATAAGTGCTCGTAGTCCCTCAAGAAAAATAGGTGAGAGGGTCGTTTTCGCGCCGCCAGTTGAGCAAAGCATCGACGGCGACATTGAAGTGTGGCAGTGCATCCGCTATGTATTCGGTCATTTCTTTTTTTATCAGTGTTTCTATCGAATCACAGCAATTTTTTAGATGGGTAACCCCGCAATAACAGCAAGCGCCATGCAGTTTGTGTATGCGCTCTCGTGCTTGTGTGAAGTCATTGTTGCTAATGGCTTGCATGATAGCGTTGCGATCTTCTGCTAGCGTTTGAAAGAGCAGGTCTAACATTTCACCGGCCACATTGGGTTTGTTGCTGCATGCCTGTAAAGCTACTTGTTTATCAACGCAGTTGCCATAAAATATCGGTACAAAAACACCATCTGGCTGTACAGCATGAGTGGCTTTAGGTTTGGTATCGTTAACAATGGCGTTTACTTCAGTGGTGCCAACCTGTATTCGCTGTGTCCATTTTTCCAACATATTCAGTAGCTGCTGTTCGCTAGCTGGTTTGCTGAGGAAATCATTCATGCCTGCTTTAATCATATGCTGCCGCTGCTCAGCTAAAGCGTGTGCGGTGAGGGCGATAATGGCTGTGTTGCGCTGGTTGGTTTGTTCCAAGTAGCGAATTTTTTTGGTCGCTTCTATGCCATCCATCACCGGCATTTGTATATCCATAAAAATTACAGCAATGTCTGGATTGTTTTTGTAGCACTCGACGGCTTCTTCGCCGTTTGTGGCCAACAGAACTTTTGCACCAAGATCTTGCAGAATAGTGCTGATCAGTTTTAGGTTGAGCGCGTTATCGTCTACAGCCAATACCACGGGCGCTGGGCCAGTAATCGCTAATGTGGGAGAGAGATCTACGTTAGGTAGACGACTGGATAGATTGAGTGTTTGGCACAGCATTTCCAATAAACGGCTTTCTGTCACCGGTTTCTGCAACAGAACTGCAGAAGGAAATTGACCTGTTAGTTGCGAACGAGCTGGCGCAGTGAGAGACACAATCAACGCACACTGGCGCAGCTCGCAGTGTGCAGCTATTTGCGCAAGCTGTCTAACTTCACTGTCGTCATAACAAACGGGCAGGTTAACGAGCAGCGCGTGAATAGCTTGTTCTGTTCCAAAATGGCGATCAATCGTAGGTATCACTTGATCAGGATGATCGGCTAGTGTGGGTTGTGCACCCCACGCCGTGAGCATATGACTGCTGGTTAGACGCGATAGTTTTTCTTTATCACAAACAAGAATGTGATGGTTGTTGAGTAAATCATGATTGCTTTGAACAGGCTGTGTATCGGCAGTATCTAAGTGGATGGTAAACCAGAAAGTGGTGTTGCCCTGTTCACTGTTATAGCCAATATCACCACCCATCTGCCGCACAATTTTTTGTGAAATCGCCAAGCCTAAACCTGTGCCAGCATGTTCTCGTGTGGATGTGCTGTCCAATTGTGTGAAGGCTTTAAAAATTTCATGTTGACCATTGAGTAAGCCTTTACCTTGGTCATTGACCTCTATTTTCAATAGCGTTTTGTGTGCCTCAATCTGATCAGCAGATACGCGCACCACAACATTACCCGTATCTGAACACTTGATGGCGTTGCCAATCAGATTGGTTAGCACTTGTTTGATGCGCAACGGATCACCCAATAAGAGACGCGGAACATCACTGTAAATAATAGGCAGTAATTCCAGCCCTTTATCGTGCGCGCTTGGCGCTAAGACTTGCAGTACTTCCTCTACCGTTTCTTGTATGTTGAATGTGGTGTAATCCAAAACCAATCGACCGGCTTCAATTTTGGAAAGGTCGAGCACATCATTAACGAGTGTGAGTAGTCCTTCTGATGATTTGCGAATATTGCTCAAGTAATCCAGTTGTTGTGGATTGAGTGATGTTTTTAGCAAGAGTTTGCTGAATCCGATGATGCTGTTGAGCGGTGTGCGAATTTCGTGGCTAGTGTTGGCTAAGAACTCCGATTTAATTTTACTGGCTTGAATAGCTTCGCGCCGCGCAAGATCCAATTCAATATTTTGAATTTCGATCGTTTCCAATGTTTCGCGCAAATCTTGTGTCGATTGTTCAATGTGGCTTTGTAAGCTTTCGTGCTCTTCCGTAAGTGCTGTATGCAGTGTGCGAATGGCGCTTTCTAGCTCAAGAGCTTCAGTAATATTGCTACCTGTTGATGGATCAACAGCTTCACCTTTGCTCAACGCTTGTGTGTTGACGGTAATTTTTTTGATGATATCCGTTAGTCGATCACCAAAGAGCATTGCGAGCCAAAATGCCAGTGCCAGTACAATAAATACAATGCTGAAATCAATCAGTGCTGTTCTGTATTTATGCAGCATGATGAAGCTTTGTGTGAATTCAAGGCGCACCCAGCCGATGGGAAGATTGTTGGTGTCGTTGCGATTCAGATGAGCCGCTCCTGATAGACGCGGTTGCCGTACAGGGAGTACCAGTTGACGCGCGTGGTCAGTGCTGAATTCCATCGATTCTGATGTGAACAAATTAAGCGTGGTATCCCATGGTGTGTGCAAAGGGCCTGCGTGCGCAATTTCTTTATTCTCTTTATCGTAAAAAGTAATGGAGCGCAGTAGAGGATATTCCAATGCTAATTGGGCAATATTTTCTAATCCCGTGGTGTCACCTTTTTGTAGTGCGCTGTAGGTTTGTCTTGCCACTTGCTGGCCATAAACACTGCTCACTTCATTTTCATAATGCGAGATATCACGCACTAAGGCATAGGTGAGGTAGGTGCCAATGAGCAGCGAACAAATAATGGCGGGGCCAAGCGCAAATGCAGTGATATAAGTGCGCAAATTTCTGTGACGCATCTTCATGGAATGTACTTTGTTGTCATGAGTGAATCCGCGTAGAATCCGCGCTGGTTATTATTGTGCAAGGCGGCTGTTGCGATGGATTATCCCACAATCGAAAGCTGTATCGGCAACACGCCGTTAGTGCGCTTGCAGCGACTCGGACAGGGCAACAACAACCACATCTTATTGAAGCTGGAAGGCAATAATCCTGCGGGTTCCGTCAAAGATCGACCCGCCGCCAGCATGATTGCGGAAGCAGAGCACAGCGGCCGTATCCAACCTGGCGATACTTTAATTGAAGCAACCAGCGGCAACACCGGTATCGCGTTGGCGATGGTGGCTGCCATTAAAGGTTATCGCATCATTTTAGTGATGCCCGACAACATGACCGCAGAGCGCAAAGCAGCGATGACGGCTTACGGTGCAGAATTGATGTTGGTGACACAGGCGCAGGGCATGGAAGGCGCACGCGATTTAGCGCTGCAAATGCAAGCGGAAGGACGCGGCAAAGTATTGGATCAATTCGGCAATAGCGACAATCCTTTGGCGCACTATCGCGGCACTGGCCCTGAAATTTGGCAGCAAACCGCAGGGCAAATCACGCACTTTGTCAGTTCGATGGGCACAACGGGCACCATCATGGGAACTTCGCGTTTTTTGAAAGAAAAAAATCCTGCCATACAAATTGTTGGTTTGCAGCCAAAAGAAGGTTCTAGCATTCCTGGCATTCGCCGTTGGTCGCCCGCGTATTTGCCCAGTATTTTTGATGCATCACGTGTGGATGTGGTGATGGACGTTGCGCAAGAAGATGCCGAACGCACCATGCGTGAATTAGCGCGCCGCGAAGGTATTTTTTGCGGCGTGTCTTCGGGTGGCGCGGTGGCGGCAGCGTTGCAATTAGCGCAGAGCGTTCACAATGCCACCATCGTCGCCATTATTTGTGATCGCGGTGATCGCTATCTTTCCTCAGGTATTTATGATGTTTGAGACAATGATGCCGATGCATACTTCTATTTTGTTTTGTTCTTTATTGAAAACACATGGTTAAGATTCGAGACGATCATCCGATTGCTGCGGGTGGCGATGTTGATATTGACGCATGGCTGGCAGGTATTGAAGCGGCACATCATTTTTCTGGCGAGCAAATAGCGCAATTGCGTGCGGCGTGTTTAACGAGCCGCCGTGCAGAGTTAGCGCGCAGTGAATCGGATAAACGCTGGCAAGACACCAGTTGTTTTCGCACCGGTTTGGAAATGGCGGATATTCTCAGTGAACTGAGTTTGGATGCAGAAACACTGGTTGCTGCCATTCTTTACCGTGCTGTGCGTGAAGAACGCATTCCATTGGAAAAAATCGAACAAGATTTTGGCGCGGGCGTTGCCAGTTTGATTGATGGTGTATTGCGCATGGCTTCTGTCAGTGCCATGCAAAGCCTCGAAGACGAAAGTGTGCTTGGTCGCGCAGCCAATGTACAGGTTGAAAACTTACGCAAGATGTTGGTGGCAATCATTGATGATGTGCGCGTTGCGCTGGTTAAAATTGCTGAACGCACTTGCGCGATTCGCGCAGTCAAAAACGCTTCTGATGCAAAACGGCGGCGTGTTGCGCGCGAAGTGATGAAAATCTACGCGCCACTAGCACACCGTTTGGGTATCGGGCATCTGAAATGGGAGCTGGAAGATTTAGCGTTTCGCTATTTGGAGCCAGACGCTTATCGCCGCATTGCCAAGTTGTTGGATGAGCGGCGCATTGATCGCCAGCAATTTGTTGATGAAGCCAAACGGCAATTGGAAACGGCGTTGCAACAAGCAGGTGTCGCTTGCGAAATCACCGGGCGCGCCAAACATATCTATAGCATTTGGCGAAAAATGCACAATCGTGGTATTGGTTTTTCGCAGGTGTATGACATTCGTGCGTTGCGTGTTTTGGTGTCCAGTACGCAAGATTGCTACACCGCTTTGGGTATCGTTCACGGTTTGTGGCGCAATATTCCCAACGAGTTTGATGATTACATCGCCAACCCCAAAGAAAATGGTTACCAGTCTTTGCACACGGCAGTGATTGGTCCGGCGGGCAAAGTGTTGGAAGTGCAAATTCGCACATTCGATATGCACACCGACGCGGAGTTTGGTGTGTGCGCACACTGGCAATACAAAGGCTCCGATGCCGCCGATGAACAAAGCAGCAGCTACGAAACCAAAATTGAATGGCTGCGCCAAGTATTGGCGTGGCACGAAGAAACGGGCGGTAATTTAGATTTAGTGAAAGAGCTGCGCACCGGTGTTGTGCAGGATCGCATTTATGTTTTCACACCCGAAGGGCATGTGGTGGATTTGCCGCAAGGCGCAACCGCGTTGGATTTTGCGTATCACATCCACACAGGTGTTGGACATCGCTGTCGCGGTTGCCGTATCAATGGCCGTGTGGTGCCGCTGTATCAAGTGTTGCGCACCGGCGATCAAGTGGAAATTATTACCGGTAAGCGCGAAGCGCCGAGCCGCGATTGGTTGACTTCTGGCTTGAATTATCTGCACACCGTGCGCGCAAAAACTTGCGTGCAACAGTGGTTTCGTCAGCAAGCGGCTGATGAAAACATGGAGAACGGCCGCGTGATTTTGGATCGCGCTTTTCAGCGTTTGGCGGTGTCACCGCAATTGGATTTAGAAGCGCTGGCAAAAACATTGGGACATAAAAAGCTCAATGATTTGTATGTCGCCATCGGTACGGGCGAATGCAACATGACGGTGGTGTTAGATGCCGCGATGCATTCCGGTGGCGTAATGAAACAATCGGATTTATTGCTGGATTGGGATACGCAAGCCGAAACATTGTCGCAGGCCATCCTTGGCGCAGAAGGGCATTCGCTGCGTTTAGCGCCTTGTTGCAATCCAGTCGAAGGCGATGCGATTGTCGGTGTGATAGACGCTGACAATATTATTTCGGTGCATCAACTATCCTGTGATCAAGCGCTGCAAATACAGTTGGATCATCCAGAACAAATCATGGCGGTGAATTGGGGTGGCGTGCGGCGCAGTACTTTTCCCGCATCCATTGCTGTGTATGCTTACGACAGGCGCGGTTTGCTGCGTGATGTCAGCTCGTTATTAGATAAAGAAGAGGCCAATGTCATTCGTTTAGACACGGTGACGGATAAACAAACCAACCTTGTTGAAATGCATATCACCTTGGAAGTGGAGAGCTTTCAGTTGTTGAGTCGATTGTTGGAAGCGATTAATCATATTCCCAATGTCTACAAAGCCAGTCGGGAAGTGTGATCTTGCTTCTATATATGCTGGCTTGAGTAAGCGGATTCAGCTGTGTAAGGTGTGAACGAAATTAAACAACCGTCAATGTGAGGCGTGATTAAAAATGAGAGTGATTTTGTTGGGTGCGCCAGGTGCTGGCAAAGGTACGCAAGCAAAACTGATTATGGAGAAAATGGGTATTCCTCAAATTTCCACCGGCGATATGTTGCGCGCTGCGGTTGCTGCGGGCACTGAGTTGGGTTTGCAAGTGAAAGACATCATGGCATCGGGTGGTTTGGTATCAGACGATTTGATTATCGCGCTCGTCAAAGAACGCATTGCTCAGCCCGATTGCAGCAAAGGCTTTTTGTTTGATGGATTTCCTCGCACAATTCCACAAGCAGAGGCGATGCAGCGCGCACAAGTGCAAATTGATCGCGTGATTGAAATTGATGTGCCGGATCAAGACATCATCAAGCGTTTGAGTGGTCGCCGTGTACATGAAGCGTCGGGTCGCGTGTATCACATTGAACACAATCCACCGAAAACAGCTGGTGTGGATGATGTTAGGTGAGCCTTTAATTCAGCGCGCGGATGACACAGAAGAAACCGTGCGCAAGCGTTTGCAGGTTTATCACGAGCAGACGCGCCCATTGGTTGATTTTTATCAGCAGCACGGCGGCGAGAAGGCTTATCGCAATGTGCCAGGCGTTGGTAGCGTGGAAGAAATTAGCCGACGCGTACTCGCTGCGTTGCAATAACGCATGAATCGTGCGGTTCTACTGGTTTATCTCGGTTCGCCTGCGAGTGATGAACAGCAATCTATCCGACAATTTCTCAATCAATTCCTCTCAGACCGGCGCGTTGTAGAAATACCGCGCTGGCTCTGGTTGCCGTTATTGCGTGGCGTGATTTTGCCGTTGCGCAGTAAACGCGTAGCGAAGTTGTATCAATCCATTTGGACGGAGCAGGGCTCGCCGCTCACTGTAATCAGCTTGCGCCAAGCTGAATTGTTGGAAAAATCTTTAGCGTCACCGGATGTTTTAGTACGTGCTATCGCTGCATACGGTGATTATTCACTGAAGCAATGCGTTGCCGATTTGCGTCAGCAAGGCGTTGAACGGTTTTTAGTGTTACCGATGTACCCACAGTATTCCGGCACAACAACAGGAGCAGTGTACGATCAAGTGGCAGAAATATTTACGGCGCAGCGACATGCTCCTGATATTCGTATCGTGCGCGAGTATTGTTATCGCGAGGATTACATCGCTGCATTGGCAGACTCCATCCGCAAACACAGAGCGCAGCAAGGTACAGCAGAGCTGTTGTTGTTTTCCTTTCACGGTATTCCGCAGGCGTGCGTAGATCGCGGCGATCCTTATTACGAACAGTGTTTGTATACAGCGAACGCCGTTGCGAGTGCATTGAATCTTGCGAGCAATCAGTGGCGCGTTGGCTTTCAGTCGCGTTTTGGTCGCGCGAAATGGTTACAGCCGTACACAGATGAAGTGCTAGCGTCATTACCAGCGGAAGGCATTCGTCGCGTCGATGTGGTGTGTCCTGCGTTTGCGGCAGATTGTTTGGAGACGCTGGAAGAAATTGAACACGGCAGTCGAGCGTGTTTCATCGCTGCGGGTGGGGAATATTTTTCTCGAATTGAGTGCCTCAATGACAATGAAGAACACATTGCCATGATGAACGCGATAGTCGCTGAAAATGATTTTTAAGAAAACTTTGTGTGTGCATTTGCCCGTTTGGACAAAAAAATGGCAAAAAAGATGAAAAAAAGTCCCCAATAACACAAAAAAATGTTTTTGAGTGGTGCAAATCTTGAAAAATTAAAATAATATCTGTGTCAAGCCCGTATGGGAGTGGTTACGAGCTTGCAGTAACAAACTATTAACACTACCAAACCATTGAGGAATGAAACATGGCGAGACCAAAAAAGAAAACTGCTAAACGAGTTGTTCGCAAAGCGGCTGCTAAGCCAGCGAAAGCATTGTCAGCTTCAGCAATCGTTAGTGCTTTGAAAGCCAAATTGGCTGCCAAGGCAGAAGCCGATCTGCAAAAAGCCCAGGCGAAGTTTGTTGCTAAGTGGACTAAAAAACGCGCTGCTGCGGATAAGAAGAAGCTTGCTTCTGCTGCTAAGAAAGCCGCTGCTAAAGCAAAAGCTGCTGCTAAGAAAGCTGTTGCTAAAGCGAAAGTAGCAGAAAGAAAAGCTGCTGCTAAAGCAAAAGCTGCTGCTAAGAAGGCTGCTGCTAAAGCTGCTAAAGCTGCTAAGAAGCAAGCAAAGGCTGATGCGAAAGCGTCTAAAAAAGCTGCTAAGCCAGCAAAGGCTGCTAAAAAAGCCAAAGCTGCTAAACCAGCTAAAAAAGCCAAAGCCGCTAAAAAACCAGCGAAAAAAGCTGGCGCTAAAAGAGGCCGTCGCCCAGCTAAGAAATAATCTTTGGCTAGGTTACAAAAAGACCCCCGGCATCCCCGGGGGTTTTTTTTAGAGCGGAGGAATGGGTGTGAGTTGGTTAGTCATTGATACAGCAAGTTCAGATTGTCGTGTTGGTTTGCTGCGCAGCAGTGACAGACGATTGTTTTCTAATATAGAAAGCGCAGCCCAATCACACTCGCGCTGTATCCTTTCCATGATTGATACGCTGCTAACGCAAGCGTCTACCCCGTTGCCTACAATACAAGCGTTAGTTTGGAATGCTGGCCCCGGATCTTTTACTGGCATACGCATTGCCGCCAGCGTGGTGCAGTCTTTGAGCTACAGTTTGCAGATTCCTTTTCTTTCTTTGTCATCTTTGGAAATTATGGCGTACGCCGCCGCGCACAAAGAATCCGGCCCACTACCAATCTGCGTTGCGCTTGATGCGCGCATGAATGGTATCTATTGGGCAAGTTTTTCGATTGAGAACGGAGTGCTATCTCGCACAGAAGAAGATCGACTAGTGGTTAAGGAAGAGTTTGAAAAGCACTGTTGCATGGTAGATCGTACGATTTTACTTGTTGGTGATGCGTGGCCGTCAGTTATGCAGCCTACAGACAGCAATACTGCGCTAGAGGATTTAATTGCACTGGCGCGGTTCAAGCAGCAGCAAGATTGGCAAAATACTGCTGCTAGCTGCTTACCAAACTATGTGCAATCTACTGTTGGCTGGCAAAAACGCACACGAGTACGAGCTGTTGAGTGATTGGCAGTTAGTTTCAAAATAAGTAGTCGTCGCCTTCTGTGGCCGCAGGCGATTCCACGCCACTTTCATTATCGATCACATCATCGCCGTGAAAAATTTCAAAACCTGCATCTGTTTCACCGCTGGTGGCTTCTTGCCCTGTTGCATCGCTTGTGTGCGTTTTTACTGTAACTAGGCCTGGAGGTATGGTGCGCTCCATAACGGGATGGTCCTTGAGTGCTTCGCGCATAAAAGAAATCCAAATCGGCAGCGCAGCCGTGCCACCGAATTCACGCCGCCCAAGCATAGTGTTGTCATCAAAGCCTACCCATGCCGCTGTGGCAATGGATGGGTTATAGCCGACGAACCACACATCAGTGGGGCCGTTGGTCGTGCCGGTTTTACCGGCGATATCACTGCGTTGAAGCACTGTCGCAGCGTGGCCTGTACCACGACGAATAACATCTTTCAGCATGTCATCAATGATGTAGGCAGTTTGTGCATCTACAACGCGTGGCGCCAATTTGGTGTCACTATTTAACGGTAGTGTTTGTTCGCAATCGGTGCAGGCAATAACTGATTCTTGTTTGAAGATAATCTTTCCTTTTGGATCTTCAATTTGCTGTACCAAGTGTGGCTCAACTTTGAATCCGCCATTGGATAGTACGGTGTAGGCAGCGGCCATCGTAAATGGCGTAAACGCATGTGAACCCAAGGCTAAAGAGAGGTTGGGATCCATCTTGCTTGTATCAAAACCAAATCTGGACAAACTGCTAATCAAGGATTTGACCCCAATACTTTGTAGCAATCGAATAGCAACCATGTTTCTTGATTGGTATAAGGCTTGGCGTAATGGAATGGGGCCAAGATAAGTGCCACCGTGATTTTCTGGACGCCAAGGTTTTGACATTCCCGCTTCTTGAAACACGATAGGTGAGTCATTCACTAAGGACGCAGGCGTGTAACCATTTTCTAATGCTTTGAGATAAATAAATGGCTTGAAGCTGGAGCCTGGTTGACGCAAAGCTTGTGTGGCTCGATTAAATTTGCTGTAGGCAAAATCAGTACCACCCACGAGAGCAATAACTTCACCAGTTTTGCTATCAATGGATACCAACGCCGATTGAATGCGTGGGATTTGGCTAATCTCCCAAGAATTTTCGCCTTTGGAGCGAACGCGGATGAGGTCTCCGACTTGAAATGTTTGAGCAAAATTTTTGGGTGGCGCTGCAACGGCATTTTCAGATTTATAAGGCTGTAGTAATTTTGCCTGTGCTGCGCTCCACGCAATACTGGCGGTACGGTTATTAGATAGCGTGATATCAATCGATGATTTATTTATTTTAGTAATAATCGCTGGTTCTAAATTATGTACTGTTGAAAAGTCTCTGAGCGTAATGGACCAGTAAGCGGATATCTGGCGTGGAGGAAGTGGGGGGATAGGAAAATGTTTTTCGGGTCCACGATAGCCGTGACGCTCGTCGTAATTGACCGCGCCATCCCACACCGATTGCTGTGCAACTAATTGTAAGTTTGAGTTCACTGTCGTTCGAACAATATAACCGCCGTTGTATGCTTCACGGCTCAGTTTATCCACAGCAAATTGTCGAGCGGCTTCTGCAACATAAGGAGCGTTGAGATCTGTTTTTAACCCATGATAAGTGGCTGTTTCTATTTCGATAATGCTTCTATCGTAAGCTGGCTTGTCTATGTATCCGAGCGATAGCATGCGACCCAAAATCCAGTTGCGTCGAATCAGTGCCCGCTCAGGATTAACGATCGGATTGTATTTTGATGGCGCTTTAGGCAGCCCTGCCAACATGGCCCATTGCGCCAGTGTCAGTTGATCTAAAGTTTTTCCGTAATACACATAGGCTGCAGATTGCGCGCCGTAGGCCTTGTGCCCCAAATAAATTTTATTGACATAAAGTGCGAATAACTGCTCTTTTTCCAGCGTGCGCTCAAGTTGGATTGAAAGAAGAATTTCGTTAAATTTCCGTATAAATGTTTTTTCAGCGCTGAGAAAAAAATTTCGTGCTAATTGCATAGTGATTGTGCTGCCACCGGAGCGAATACGCCCTGTTTTTACCAATTCAGATGCTGCTCGCGCCAATCCAGTGGGGTCGACGCCACCGTGAGAGAAAAAACGATCATCCTCAGCAGCTAATACAGCGCGCACATATAAAGGAGGGAGAGCGGAATAAGGCAGAGGTTCTCGGCGCATTTCCCCAAATTCAGCAATGAGTAACCCGTCTTTGCTGAGAATTTTTAGGGGAGTTTGTAGTTTGAGGTCGAGAATGCTGTCTATTTTGGGTAGCTGAGGCCCTAAATACAGCGTAAAGCCACTTAATAGAGCTGCTCCTGCGGAGCAGATAAGTAGCAAGCTAAGGGTAATGAAGCGAATAAACCAAAGAATAAAACGCATTAAAAGTCTGTTGTATCAGTTAGTTATGCCAAAAATAGGCCGAGCCACAGCGTGGCAGGCATTATAAGTATGATTTTGTGAATTAGGTATCGATTTGGGTGCTTGCAGACTTTACTTAAAGTAATGTAGCATCACCTTGTCGTAAGTATCGGATGCAGATAGGAAAATGGCTATTTCAGGACTCTTCCAAAGAAAACAACCACCGGTGCTGGGGCTGGACGTCAGTTCAACTTCAGTAAAACTATTGGAGTTGAGCCGCACCGCTGCGGGCTATCGCGTAGAGAGCTACGGTGTTAAGCCTCTGCCCCCTACGGCGGTAGTCGAAAAAAATATCGCGGAGCATGAGGCGGTCGCTGATGCTATCCGACGAGTGGTTCAGCAGTCAAAAACTAAGCTGAATCATGCTGCCGTAGCGGTGGCGGGCTCTGCAGTCATCACGAAGGTGATAGAGATGCCTGCTGGGCTAGATGACGATGCAATGGACCTTCAGATTCGCATGGAAGCCGATCAATACATCCCTTATCCCATCGATGAAGTGGCTCTGGATTTTGAAGTAATCGGTGCTTCTCCCGGTCAAGCTGATCGCGTCGAAGTGCTGCTGGCGGCTTGCCGTAGTGAAAATGTGGATAGCCGCAAAGAGGCTATTGAAGATGCGGAGCTGGTTGCCGCTATTGTGGATGTCGAAGCGTATGCTATGGAGCGAGCTTTTTCACTAATTTTGCCCCAACTGGGCGGCGGTGAAGACTCCGTAGTAGCTATTTTGGATGTCGGCGCAACTATGACGACATTGAATGTGCTTCACGGTGGCAAAATTATCTACACGCGCGAGCAATTATTTGGCGGCAAGCAGCTGACAGAGGAAATTCAGCGCCGCTACGGCTTGTCAAATGAGGAAGCTGGCTTGGCTAAAAAGCAGGGCGGCTTGCCCGATGATTATGAAAGCGAAGTATTGCAGCCGTTTAAAGACGCGGTAGTGCAACAAATTACTCGCTCTTTACAATTTTTCTTCTCCTCCGGCGACTTTAACGAAGTGGACTACATCGTACTTGCAGGTGGAGTGGCCTCTATGGATGGTCTGAGCGACTTAGTACAGGAAAAGCTGGGCACGCCGACAACAGTTGCAAATCCATTTGCCAATATGTCCGTCGCCTCTCGCATTAACTCCATTGATCTGAGTAATGATGCCCCAGCCTTGATGATTGCAACGGGCTTGGCGCTGAGGAGTTTTGACTGATGGCTACCAATATTAACTTACTGCCTTGGCGGGCAGAACTGCGAGAGCAAAAGAAGAAAGAATTCTTGGCAATACTCGGAGCAAGCGCCCTTGTTGGTGTGTTTATTTTTGCAGTTTGGTATCTGGCATTGGCTGGTTTAGTTGATCACCAAAAACAACGCAATACAAAAATTGAAAATGAAATTTCGCTGCTGGAAAAAAAGGTGAGTGAAATCGCTGAGTTGAAGAAGCAACGCACGGATATGCTGGATAGAATTAAAGTAATCCAGAGCTTGCAGGGGACGCGTCCCTTGATTGTGCATATTTTCGATGAGTTGGTGAATAAGCTGCCGGATGGCGTTTTCTTTTCTCGCGTAGAAAGAAAAGATGACAAAATTTTAATTAGTGGGACAGCTGAATCAAATAACAGGGTGTCAACATTGATGCGAGATATGAATAATTCGGATTGGCTGAAAAATTCTGTTCTAACAAAAGTACAAGCTAACCCAACGTTTGGTGAACAGGGAACGGATTTCGATGTTAGCGTTGATGTTGTATTGCCAGAAAACAATAAAAAAGAGGGTGAAAAATAATGTCACTCCAAGATAATTTTGAAAAACTAAAGAATGATTTTAGTAATTTAGATCCGGAGAATATGGGTTCATGGCCCATGCCGGTAAAAATTGTGTGTTGGGTTTTAACTGCAGTCATTGTGGTTATTCTTTCGTATCAATTTGTGCTGAGTGATAAAGCGGATGAGTTGAATCGTGAGATTCAGAAAGAGGCAACTCTGCGCACAAGTTTTGAGACTAAAGTTGGAGAGGCTGCCAACTTAGAAGCCTACAGAACTCAGATAAAGGAAATGAAAGAGTCTTTTGATGCATTGGTAAAACAATTGCCAAAAGATACAGAAGTGCCAGGGTTGTTAGATGATATTTCCAATGCGGGGCAAAAAAGTGGGCTCAATATTGGTTTTATCAAACTGCTATCTGAGAAAAAAGCTGACTTTTATATGCAGCTGCCGATAGATATTCAAGTGAGTGGTGGTTTTCACGATTTCGGTGCGTTTGTTAGTGGTATTGCTGGACTTCCTAGAATTGTTACATTGCACAATTTTGTAATAACCCCTGCAGGAGCTGCTACCAACAAGCCTCTAATGCAGGCGCGGCTAATAGTAGTGATTCACAAGGAGGGGAAGAGCTAACGATGACAATCACTGCGAAAACATATCGCTATGTATCAAGTGATGAGGGGGTTAGCGCCGCTCCTGCTGATGCAGCTAGCAAGAAAAAGGCGGCTGGAAAAGATAAAAAAGCTAGCAGCAAAGCTGGTAAAGGCGGTGACAAATGATCAGGATGTTTGCCGGTAAATCTTCTTTTTTGGGTGTTGCCGTTGGCCTTAGCACAATGTTAGTGGCTGGGTGTGGCGACAGCGGAATGTCTGATTCTCGATAACTATATGCAAGAAGTTCGAGCAAGACCTGTTAAGCCCATTGATCCTATTCCTACTTTCTCAGTTTGAGACCTTTGAATATAAAAGTGGCAGGAAAGCGCAGCCCTTTTGAAAGCGCCACAGGCTTTGCAGGAAATCGAAATTGATGGTGGCAAGATCGCAGGCGCTGCTGTTATTAAGCCGGATGAATTGCGACCTAAAGAGTATCTAGAAGGCTTCAATATCACATCCATTACAATGGTGGGGACTGTCACCAAAGACGGTGAAATATGGGGGCTGGTTGATGATGGTACTGCCAATATCCATAGAGTACAGGTAGGGAATTACATGGGACGCAATCACGGAAGATCTACTATATTGATAAGGGTCGGATCGACTTGAAAGAAATTGTACGAGTGGGCCAGATCAATGGGCTGAGCGTCCGAAAACGATGCCGTTACGCGAATCCGCAGAACAATAATATTGGGGAAAATAAGATGAAACATCAGTCGAGCATAACTGGAAAGGAAAGGGGTGGTCTAGAAAAAAATGAAAAAAATACTGGTGGCCTCGGCGCCCTTATTGTTTTCTTCTGCTCTGTAGCCTCCTTGGCTACTACGCTTGAAAATATTTCGTTCTCCTCACTGCCTGGTGATCGCTTTGAAGTGAAGATGGATTTTGATTCTAAGCCTCTGAACCAAAAAGGCTACAACATCGATAAGCCCGCTCGAGTGGTAATGGATTTTGAAGGCGTAGAAAGTGCCTTAAAGAAAAATACCCGCTTTCTTTAGGGTAGTGCAAAAGAGCGCGAATGTACTTTCGGATGGAGGAAGAACTCGGCTCATCCTCAATATGACGCAGCTAGAAGCCTATAAAACGCGTTTTGAAGGGAAATAGCTTCATCATGACTGGCAAAAATGAAATACAAGAAGGATGAGTAAAGGAATTCTGCTGAGAAAAATTTCATCAGACACATCGACCTATGGGTCAGCGATTAAAGATGTTGATTTCCGTCGAGGCGAAAACGGCGAGGGTAGGGGTCGTTATTACTATGAGCGACCCTAATGTAAATGTTGGCGTAGAGGGATGCATCTAATCAAATCACAGTAAATTTTGGTGATACGCAGCTGCCAGTGGAATTGAGACGCAAGCTGGATGTGACTGATTTCGCAACACCGGTACAGTCTATTTCTTCGGATGTAAATGCGGGCAATGCTGTGTTTTACTATTAAGTCAAGCGGTGAACTACGATTACATGGCATACCACAGACTGATAATCAGTATGTCATTAGCGTGAAAACAGCTATCTGCTAAAGAGCAAGAAGATAGATCGCAAAAGTTCAGCTATGTTGGTCAAAAACTTTCATTGAACTTCCAAGATATTCCTGTGCGAGCCGTTTTACAGTTAATTGCTGACTTTACCGAGTTGAATTTGGTGGCCAGCGATACCGTTGATGGAAAAATCACACTGCGATTGGATAATGTGCCTTGGGATCAAGCGTTGGATTTGGTGCTGAAAACCAAAGGCTTGGATAAGCGTCAAGTGGGCAATGTTTTGATGGTTGCGCCCGCGGCTGAAATTGCCACACGCGAACGCGAAGAGATAGAAGCAAGAAAACAAATGAAGGAACTTGCACCTATTCGCACGGAATTCCTACAAATTTTGTATGCTGATGCCAAAGACCTGTACAAGCATTTTTCAAAAGCTGGTGGTAGTAATAGTTCTGATTCCGAGAGCTTGCTGTCATCCCGTGGCTCCGCCACTTTAGATGAGAGAACCAACTCCATTACAGTCCATGATACCGAAGATAAAATCCAGCAGATTCGAGAGTACATCAAGCGCATTGATATTCCTGTGCGTCAAGTATCCATTGAAGCCAGAATCGTAAAAGCAACCTCTGGGTTCCGTGAAGACTTGGGTGTGATGTGGGGTATGGATCTGAGTGCAAAGGACACATTTATTAATGGATCCATTAATAATGTACTGAGTGGAAATAACGCTATTTTTAGAAACAGAGGCGATAAGAGCGGCTCGTACATTAAACCTACTGATTTGGATATCATCAGTACGCCTACGGGTGCGGATTCTATGGTGGTGGATATGCGTGCTAAGCCAGAAGAAGGCGACCCAGGCTCATTCTCTATCGGCTTCTTAGGTAATGATGGCTGGCTGGCGGTTGAATTATCTGCTTTGGAAAAGACAGGCAAAGGCGAAGTGGTTTCTCAGCCTAAAGTTATCACTGGCGACAAACAAAAAGCGGTGATTAAGAGTGGTCAGGAAATTGGTTATCAGGAGGCATCTTCAAGCGGCGCTTCAACCACTTCGTTTAAAGAAGCAGTATTGAAGCTGGAAGTGACACCTCAAATCACACCGGACGATCGCATCATCATGGATTTGATTATCAATAAAGACAGCATTGAAAGTTTTGTTGCGGGCATACCAGTTATTGCTACAACAGAATTGACAACACGAGTGCTGGTGAATAATGGCGAAACAGTTGTTTTGGGTGGAATCTTTGAGAACGAAACAGTGGATGAAGTGAAGAAAATTCCATTCTTAGGTGACTTACCAATGGTTGGCCGATTCTTCCGCAACACTTCGAAGAGCGATAGTAAGACTGAGCTGTTGATCTTTGTAACACCTCGTCTGCTACAGGATCCACTCGCTGATAAGCGTTAATGGTAGAAGATGATAGTCAGTACGGTGAAAGCTCCAGTAATGCAGCAGAACCAGTAAGTAGTAGCTCTTCCCCATCCAATCTGTATCTTGTCGGCCCTATGGGGGTCGGCAAGACTACAGTAGGCAAGGCGTTAGCAGAAGCTTTGCATCTTCGTTTTATCGATGTCGACAGAGAAATAGAACTGCGTGCCGGTGCTGATATTCCTTGGATTTTCGATGTTGAAGGGGAGGCAGGATTTCGACTGCGAGAATCACGCGCGCTAGAAGATATTGCCTTGCAATCAGGTCAGTTGGTTGCCACGGGCGGTGGTATCGTCTTATCTGCAGCCAATCGCCAAATGATTAAAGATACGGGTTATTGCATCTATCTCAAGGCAGACCTACAACAGCTTGTGCATAGAATTGGTCGCGACAAAAAGCGCCCCTTGTTGCAAACAGGAAATCCTCGAGAAGTTCTTGGCAAAATATTAGAAGAACGAGAGCCGCTGTATATGGAAGTGGCCAACTGCGTTGTACAAACCACATCCAAACCTATGAAGTATGTGGTACGCGAAGTTATCCGCCTTTACCGCTTGCATTATAATTTGTAGCCCATTTGCCCATTGTGGTGCATTTCGTGAAAACGCTTTCTGTTGATTTAGGCGAGAGATCCTATCCTATTTATATTGGATGCAACTTACTTCGGGATGCGTCTTATTTGCTTCCGCATCTTACGGCCAAGCAAATTCTTATTGTGACGAATGATCGTGTTGCCCCGCTGTATTTGGAGCGTGTTCAGCAACTATTTTCTGGATTGAGCTACAGTATTGTTGTTTTACCGGATGGGGAAAAATATAAAAATATTGAGACCATCAATACTATTTTTGATGCGCTGATCCGAGATAAGCACAGCAGAACCACAACATTGATTGCGCTGGGTGGTGGTGTCATTGGAGATATGACGGGCTTTGCTGCTGCGTGCTATCAAAGGGGCGTTTCTTTTGTCCAAATCCCTACGACGCTCTTGGCGCAGGTGGATTCTTCTGTTGGCGGGAAGACAGGCGTTAATCACCCGTTGGGTAAAAACATGATTGGTGCATTTCATCAGCCTGCTTGTGTATTGATTGATGTGGAGACCTTAAACACATTGCCAGAGCGTGAATATCGATCTGGACTGGCTGAAGTGGTTAAGTACGGCTTAATTAACGATAAAAGTTTTTATCAGTGGTTGGAGCAAAATGCTGATTTATTGATACAAAGAGACCCAGCTACTTTGATTCATGCGATTGAATGTTCATGTGCAAACAAAGCAAATATTGTTGCGATAGATGAAAAAGAATCAGGTGTGCGCGCGTTGCTCAATTTTGGCCATACCTTTGGGCATGCCATTGAAGCATGGCAAAACTACACCGGTTTTTTGCATGGAGAAGCAGTGGCTATTGGCTCTGTTATTGCAGCAGAGCTGTCTGTGATGTTGGGTATGCTCAGCTGTGAAGAGAAAAACGCTATTTGTGCGTTGTTATTACGCTTGGGGCTACCTATACACACGCCGAGCGAGATGATATCCGATACTTTTATCGAGTTTATGCAGCATGATAAAAAAATACTGGATGGAAAGTTGCGACTCATTTTGTTGGAGTCAATTGGCAAGGCAGTGATTAAAGATTCTGTGTCGGTTGATCTGATTAAGCATGCGATTGATGCTTGTCGCGTTACTAAGTAAGGGGCTATTTTGAGCGATTTTTCATCCAGAAAAGAGCCGTCTTTTTTAGATCAAACTATTCCTGATCTCGATCGAATTTATATGGATGAATCCGATGATTTCTTTGATGAGTCTGTTTCTGGCGACGAAACATTGATAATAGAAAATCGTCGTGGTTACTCGGGCTCCTCACGGATACAGCAGAAAAGAAAATTTACTTGGCCTCTTCTCACTATTGCTATTGCTTGTTTGAGTGTTGTGTTGTGGTTGGCTACTCGAAGCGCTCCAGATACACCATCGGCAACTGTGGTCAGTGAATCCAAGCCAGCAGAAGTTGTTGCAGCTTCTTCAGGTAATGCTGCCCAGTCAGTCACAACAAGTTCAAGTGCGCCGGAGGCTTTGCCTGCTGCGTCGCCGCAAGCAGTAGTGCCGGCAACAACTGTGGTGACTACTCCCGCGCCAATGACACCTGTATCCACGCAGACGCAGGAGGTTGCTACTGATCAGAGGGAGAAAGCCAGCGCTACAGCCGAGCAAGCGACAAAATTGGCATCGCCGCCAAAACATCAAAAGATGACGCTAGCCACTACGAAGCCGGTAGTGCAAAAGCCTGATGCAATAAACAAAAAAACCACTCCTGTTGAAAAGATTGCAGCAAAGCCTCGTACTACGAAATGGACAGCTTCGCCTGAGCGCTTCACCGTGCAGCTAGTGGCAGCATACAGTGAGGCTGGAGTTAAGCGCGTTCAAGCCAACCTACCATCCTCGACCCCCAATGCAATCCATAAAACAAAGAAGGAAGGTAAGCCGTGGTTTATTTTGATCTACGGTTCCTATGCGACAAAACAGGAAGCGCTCAATGCCCAAGCTCACTTGCCAGCGGTGGTAACCAAAGAGCTTAAGCCGTGGGTTCGCCGGCAAGGTGAAGTGTTTTCTCAATAGAGCGAAATCCCTCCATTTTTTTCTTCACAAGCGAACAGCTTTTTCGGTAGAATCGCTCCCCCGTTTTTTTATCCCTGATTGGATTTCTAATCACCCTATTTAATAGTGGAGACAACCTATGCCTGTGCGCGGCTTATACGACCCGTCCAATGAACACGATGCCTGCGGTATCGGGTTTGTCGCTCACATAAAAGGCCAGAAAAGCCATGCCATTGTTGAGCAGGGGTTACAGATTTTAGAAAACCTTGAGCATCGCGGCGCGGTTGGTTCAGACCCGTTGATGGGTGATGGTGCAGGTATTCTGATTCAGATTCCTGATCAGTTTTATCGTGAGGAAATGGCGAAACAAGGCGTGGATTTGCCACCTGCTGGCGAATACGGCGTGGGTATGGTGTTTCTGCCTAAAGAGCCGGCTTCGCGCATTGCTTGTGAGCAAGAAATCGAGCGGGCAGTGCGCAATGAAGGGCAAATCATTTTGGGATGGCGCGATGTGCCGGTTGATCTGGCGATGCCTATGTCGCCAACGGTGCGCGCAAAGGAGCCCGTGATTCGTCAAATTTTTATCGGCCACAGTCAAGATATATTGGTGACGGATGCGCTGGAGCGCAAACTGTATGTCATTCGTAAATCATCTGGTCATGCCATTCAATCGCTGAAATTGATTCACGGCAAAGAGTTTTTCGTGCCGTCGATGTCAGCGCGCACCGTGGTGTACAAAGGCCTTCTGTTAGCGAATCAAGTTGGCGTTTACTACAAAGACTTGCAAGATCCACGCTGTGTTTCGGCGTTGGCTTTGGTGCATCAGCGCTTCTCCACCAATACCTTCCCCGAATGGCCGTTGGCGCATCCGTATCGCATGATCGCCCACAATGGTGAAATCAATACCGTAAAAGGTAATTTTAACTGGATGCGCGCGCGCGAAGGCGTGATGAAATCCTCAGTGCTGGGCGATGATTTGAAAAAATTATTCCCACTGATTTATGAAGGTCAGTCGGATACCGCGTGCTTTGACAATGCACTGGAATTGTTGGTGATGTCTGGCTATCCCATCGCGCAAGCCATGATGATGATGGTGCCGGAAGCGTGGGAAAACCACGCCCTGATGGATGAAAACCGTCGCGCGTTTTATGAATATCACGCGGCAATGATGGAACCGTGGGACGGCCCTGCTGCATTGGCGTTCACCGATGGTCGTTACATCGGCGGCACTTTGGATAGAAACGGTTTGCGTCCAGCGCGTTTCTTAGTGACGGATGATGATTTGGTGGTTATGGCATCTGAATCGGGTGTGTTGCCTATTCCTGATGCCAAGATCAATAAGAAATGGCGCTTGCAGCCAGGGAAAATGTTCCTGATTGATTTAGAAGAAGGCCGCATCATTGGTGACAAAGAACTAAAAGACACTTACGCGAACGCCAAGCCTTATAAAGCATGGGTGAACTCGGTTCGTGTGAAATTAGAAAAACTGAAAGAAGTTGAAGCTGCACCAGTAGAGGTGTCTGCTGTCAGCTTATTGGATAAACAACAGGCTTTTGGTTACACGCAAGAAGATATCAAAACTATTTTGTCGGCGATGGCGGCGAATGGTGAAGAAGCCACTGGCTCCATGGGTAATGATTCACCTTTGGCAGTTATGTCCAACAAGTTGAAACCGCTCTATAACTATTTCAGACAATTGTTTGCGCAAGTTACTAATCCGCCGATTGATCCAATCCGCGAAGCCATGGTGATGTCGCTGGTGTCCTTTATCGGTCCTAAACCGAATTTGCTGGATACCAATAACATTAATCCGCCATTGCGCTTGGAAGTGTCACAGCCGGTGTTGGATGTGGCTGATATGCAGCGCATTCGCAATATTGATTCGTTGACAGGTGGAAACTTTAAATCGTTCGAACTCAACATTTGTTATCCCGTTGCATGGGGAAAAGAAGGGGTTGAAGCGCGTTTGGCCTCTTTGTGTGCAAAAGCGGTTGATGCAATTCGAGATGGTTACAACATTCTGATTGTTTCCGATCGCAAAATAGATGCGGATCATGTGGCTATTCCTGCATTGTTGGCGACTTCGGCTATTCACCAGCATTTAGTGAAAAGCGGTTTGCGTACGGCAACAGGCTTAGTGGTAGAAACTGGTTCAGCAAAAGAAGTGCATCACTTTGCTTTGTTGGGCGGATACGGCGCAGAAGCGGTTCATCCGTATCTCGCTATTGAGACTTTGCTCGACATGGCGAGCAAACAGCCGAAAGAATTTTCAGCAGATAAAGTGGTTTACAACTTCAAAAAAGCGATCAGTAAAGGCTTGATGAAAGTGATGTCGAAAATGGGCATCTCCACTTATATGTCTTATTGCGGCGCGCAAATTTTTGAAGCGATTGGTTTGAATCGCGCGCTGGTCGATAAATATTTCACAGGAACACCTTCCAATGTAGAAGGTATCGGTTTGTTTGAAATTGCCGAGGAAGCGGTGCGTCTGCATCAACAGGCTTTTGGGCGCGATCAAATATTGGTCAATATGTTGGATGCCGGTGGTGAGTACGCTTTCCGTGTGCGCGGTGAAGAGCACATGTGGACGCCGGATGCGATTGCAAAATTGCAGCATTCCACCAAAACCAATAGCTACAACACTTATAAAGAGTACGCGCAAATCATTAACGATCAGAGCCAGCGCCACATGACGCTGCGCGGATTGTTCGAATTCCGCTTTGATAAAGCGCAGCCAATTTCTTTGGAAGAAGTAGAGCCAGCGAAAGAAATCGTCAAACGATTTGCTTCAGGTGCGATGTCACTGGGTTCGATCAGCAGTGAAGCGCATACCACGCTGGCTGTTGCCATGAATCGTATCGGTGGCAAATCGAATACGGGTGAAGGCGGCGAAGATCCTAAGCGTTATCGTCAAGAACAAGCGGGCGTTGCGATCCAAGATGGCGACACCATTGCATCTGTCATCGGCAGCGATCGCATTGTTGTGGATATTCCGTTGCAAGCGGGTGATTCGTTGCGCTCGCGTATCAAGCAGGTTGCTGCGGGTCGTTTTGGTGTGACGGCAGAATATTTGAATTCTGCGGATCAAATTCAAATCAAAATGGCGCAAGGTGCGAAGCCGGGTGAAGGTGGTCAATTGCCCGGTGGAAAAGTAACAGACTATATCGCGCAGTTGCGCTTTTCTGTACCGGGTGTGGGGTTGATTTCGCCACCGCCGCATCATGATATTTATTCCATCGAAGATCTCGCGCAATTGATCCACGATTTAAAAAATGCAAATCCTCGTGCATCTATTTCTGTAAAATTAGTAGCGGAAGTAGGTGTGGGAACAGTTGCGGCAGGCGTTGCAAAAGCAAAATCTGACCACTTGGTGATTGCGGGTCACGACGGCGGTACGGGTGCTTCACCGCTATCGTCTGTGAAGTATGCCGGTGCACCGTGGGAATTGGGTTTGTCGGAAACGCAACAAACTTTAGTGCTCAACGGTTTGCGCAGCCGTATTCGTGTGCAGGCTGATGGTCAGATGAAAACAGGTCGCGATGTGGTAATTGCTGCATTGTTAGGCGCTGATGAAGTTGGTTTTGCCACTGCGCCGTTGGTGGTTGAAGGTTGCATCATGTTGCGTAAGTGCCACTTGAATACTTGCTCGGTGGGAGTTGCTACGCAAGATCCAGTGTTGCGTGCAAAATTTGCAGGCAAACCAGAGCATGTGGTGAATTATTTCTTCTTCGTTGCAGAAGAGGCGCGTCAAATTATGGCGCAGCTCGGCGTACGCACTTTTGATGAATTGATCGGTCGTGTCGATCTCTTGGATAAATCCAAAGCGATTACACACTGGAAAGCAAAAGGTTTGGATTTCAGTAAATTGCTGCACCAGCCTGAGTCTAACGGCGCAGCTCTTTATCATGTGGAAGATCAAGATCACGGTCTTGATAAAGCACTGGATAATGACTTGATTGCAAAATCTGCTGCTGCGTTGGAAAAAGGTACAAAAGTTTCTTTTGTTTCTCCCGTGAAAAATTTGAACCGCACTGTCGGCACAATGTTGTCGAACGAAGTGGTCAAGCGTTATGGCCATGATGGCTTGCCGAGTGACACTATTCATATCGAATTAAATGGTACGGCGGGGCAATCGGCAGCAGCATTTTTAGCGCATGGCATCACGCTGGATTTGGTCGGTGAAGGCAATGATTATGTAGGCAAAGGTTTGTCTGGTGGCCGCATTATTGTTCGTCCAAGCAAAGATTTCCGTGGTGTGACCGCAGAAAATATGATCATTGGCAACACTGTGCTTTACGGTGCGATTGCCGGTGAAGCGTACTTCTGTGGTGTGGCGGGTGAGCGTTTTGCAGTGCGCAATTCTGGCGCGGCAACGGTTGTTGAAGGCGTGGGCGATCACGGCTGTGAGTACATGACAGGCGGCACTGTAGTTGTGTTGGGCGATACCGGACGCAACTTTGCAGCGGGTATGTCGGGTGGTATCGCGTATGTGTATGACCCTGCAGGCAATTTTGCTAGCAAGTGCAACATGGATATGGTGAAGCTGGAGTCCGTATTAACGGTTGCTGAGCAAGATAAACAAGTGGATCGCACACTGTGGCATAGCGAGCTGCGTGGTGGCGAAGGTATTGAAGACGAAGTGTTATTAAAAAGCTTGATTGAGCGTCACGCCAATTTTACTGGCAGCGAGCGTGCAAAAGAAATTCTGAATGATTGGGATAGAAATCGCGCGCTGTTCGTTAAGGTATTTCCTGATGAATATCGTCGTGCACTGCGTGAAATCAACGCAGCGGCTATGGCAGACAAAAAACAGGCAGGCGTTTCTGCTTAATGGTTGTACGGCAAACCTGATATAGAAATAGGGGTTGTGTAATGGGAAAGATTACGGGTTTTATAGAGTTTGATCGCCAAAAAGATGAATACGCTGAAGTGTCGGAGCGGGTCAAACATTACAAAGAATTTGTTATTCCTATGGCGAATGAGAAAGCCACGATTCAGGCAGCGCGTTGCATGGATTGTGGTACACCATTTTGCACAACGGGTTGCCCTGTGAATAACATTATTCCTGATTGGAATGATTTGGTTTACAAGGGCAACTATCAGCAAGCACTCAATACGCTGCACTCCACCAATAACTTTCCTGAGTTTACCGGTCGTATTTGCCCTGCGCCCTGTGAAGCAGCGTGCACACTGAATGTTAATCGCGACCCTGTCGGCATTAAATCGATTGAGCGTTTTATTGCAGAAAAAGGTTGGGAAAATTCTTGGGTTACACCACAGCCTGCCGCCAATAAAACGGGTAAAAAAGTGGCTGTTGTTGGTTCTGGCCCTGCTGGTTTAGCTGCTGCACAACAGTTAGCGCGAGCAGGTCACACGGTGACTGTTTTTGAAAAAAATGATCGCATCGGCGGTTTGATGCGTTACGGCATTCCTGGCTTTAAATTGGAAAAAACCGTGCTTGATCGTCGCCTTGAACAAATGAAAGCGGAAGGAGTGACATTCCGTACGGGCGTGTTGATTGGCAAAGATTTTCCCAGTGTTGTGGGCAATGACGCCAAGGAAATTATTTCTCCCGCGCAATTGCAGAAAGATTTTGATGCGGTGGTGATGGCGGGTGGTGCAGAAATGCCCCGCGATTTACTTGCGCCAGGCCGTGAGTTGCAGGGCATTCATTTTGCGATGGAATTTCTGCCGCAACAAAATAAAGTGGATGCTGGTGATAAATTACCGCAACAAATTTTGGCAACTGGCAAGCATGTAGTAGTTATTGGTGGCGGTGATACCGGTTCTGACTGTGTCGGTACATCGAATCGTCACGGTGCATTGAGTGTGACGCAGTTGGAAGTAATGCCTCGCCCGCCTGAGCAAGAAAACAAACCGTTGGTATGGCCTTACTGGCCGCTGAAATTGCGCACTTCTTCTTCGCACGATGAAGGTTGTGAGCGCGATTGGTCTGTGTCTACCAAGCGTTTTGAAGGCAGCAACGGCAAAGTGGAAAAAATTATCGCCTGCCGCGTTGAGTTCAAAGAAGGAAAATTGGAAGAAGTGCCCAACTCTGAATTTGAAATCAAAGCGGATTTGATTTTATTGGCGATGGGTTTTGTCTCGCCCGTTGCGAATGTGCTGGATGCTTTTGGTGTAGAAAAAGATGCGCGCGGTAATGTGAAAGCCAGCACGGATGGAGAAGGCTGCTATCGTACTTCCATCGATAAAGTATTTGCTGCGGGCGATATGCGCCGTGGTCAATCGTTGGTGGTGTGGGCGATTCGTGAAGGTCGTCAATGCGCACGCGAAGTAGATGCATTCCTGATGGGTTCCTCTATACTGCCCCGTTGATCCAGCAAAATTTGCCATAACCAAAGGCCGCTGTTGCGGCCTTTATTTTTTGTGAAACACGGTGTTGAGATTTTTTATGACTGAGTTGAAAAATGACCGCTTTCTTCGTGCCTTGAT
Organism: Pseudomonadales bacterium; assembly: GCA_041395665.1. Lineage (NCBI taxonomy): Bacteria > Pseudomonadati > Pseudomonadota > Gammaproteobacteria > Pseudomonadales > Pseudomonadales bacterium. The sequence continues at coordinate 24,122 of JAWLAB010000009.1, read as the reverse complement.
GCGTCAATCGGTTGATATGACGCCCGTATGGATGATGCGGCAGGCTGGGCGCTATCTTCCTGAGTATCGTGCAACGCGCACCCAAGCGGGTGATTTTCTCAAACTGTGCATGAATACAGAATTGGCGTGTGAAGTCACTTTGCAGCCATTGCGCCGCTACGCGCTCGACGCGGCAATTTTATTTTCAGACATTCTCACCATTCCCGATGCAATGGGCTTGGGTTTATATTTTGAAGAAGGTGAAGGCCCGCGTTTCCGTAAAACTATTCGCACAGAAGCTGATATCAATCAGCTCGCGGTTATCAATCCCGAAAAAGATTTACCTTATGTGACGGATGCCGTGAAATTGATTCGCCGCGAATTGAACGGTGCAGTGCCTTTAATCGGCTTTTCTGGCAGCCCGTGGACTTTGGCGACTTACATGATTGAAGGTGGCTCCAGTCGTGAATTTCAGCACGCCAAAAGAATGTTGTATGACACACCGGCTATGCTGCATCAATTATTGACCGTGCTGGCAGATTCGGTGGCTGTCTATCTCAATGCGCAAATAGAGGCGGGTGCGCAGGCGGTGCAGATTTTTGACACTTGGGGCGGCGCGTTGAGCCATGCGGCTTACGAAGAGTTTTCATTGGCGTATATGACGCGCGTGGTGAGTCAGTTGCAGCGCCAGCGAGAAGGGAGAGCTGTGCCAGTGATTCTGTTTACCAAAGGTGGTGGGCAGTGGTTGGAGGCTATGGCTGCATCCGGTTGCGATGCCTTGGGGTTGGACTGGACGGTGGATATTGGTAAAGCGCGGCAACGCGTGGGTGATAAAGTCGCGTTGCAAGGCAATATGGATCCCGCCATCCTGCGTGCATCCCCGCAGGCTATTCGCACTGAGGTAAAGCGTATCTTGGAGAGTTTTGGTGCACACTCAGGGCATGTGTTTAATCTTGGTCACGGAATAACACCGGATGTGCCTCCCGAGCACGCTGGTTGTTTTATTGACGCGGTGCACGAATTTTCCCAATAAAAATAAATATTTACTGGTATTAGAGTCTTTGCACTGCCCTTGAAAAACGGTAAATTGAAGCCAACAAATAAAAGAACGGGCAACCTACCTGAGGGAGTGCAGCGTGTCAGGTATTAAACAGGTCAAAGTCGATGTCAATGAGCTGATCATTGGTATGTATGTGTCGGGGTTGGACAGACCTTGGTCGCAGACGCCATTTCCGCTGCAAGGTTTTTTTATTCGTCAGCCGGATGAAATAGATCAACTTCGGCTGTACTGCAAATATGTGCATATCGATGTCCAGCGAGGCAAACAGCCGGTTGCAGTGAAGCATGCATCGATAGAGAAAAAAGGAGACTCAGCAGACGGTAAAGCAGGAGCTGAGAGACAGCGCCAACAAATTACCGCTGCGCCGCTTAAATTACGACACAACTTTTACAGTGATCCTGTCGCATTAAAAAAAGAAAATGTGGCGGCAGAAAAACTGCACGGTGACATTAAGGCAAACATCAATGAGGTGATGAGTGGCCTTACGCAAGGCGGAACCATTGAAGTAAAAAAAACCACGCAACTGGCAAGCCAAGTTGTGGATTCTGTGGTGCGCAACCCCGATGCTTTTTCATGGCTATCGCGTATTCGTGATAAAGATGAATTTACTTATGGCCATGTTGTGCGATCAGCGGTGTGGGCCGGTGTTTTTGGGCGACACATTGGCCTTGATAAAAAAGAAATGAATGTCTTGGTGTCTGCTTGCTTACTGAAAGACATCGGTAAAGTAAAACTGCCTAAGGAGCTGTTGACGATTCAGGAATCTGAACACACAGCCGAGCAACAAGCGGAATATAAAAAATTTATTGATTACAGCGTAGAAACACTGCGAGCTACTCCCGGCGTGCCCGCTGAAATTATTCATGTGGTGCGCAATCACTGTGAACGCTTTGATGGCTCTGGCTATCCGCAAGGTTTATTGGGTGACAAAATTCCGTTTCTAGCAAAAGTAGCAGGTATTGTTACGGTGTATGACGCTGTGACTAACCCGCGTAATAGTAAATACCCGCTGGCTCCATCAAAAGCGATGGCAAAACTGTATGACATGCGCAATATCGAATTCCAAGAGGAATTGGTGGTGCAGTTCATACAGGCTTTGGGTATTTATCCAACGGGTACACTGATCGAATTAAATACCGGTGAAGTGGCTGTAGTGGTTGAACAAACTTTTGCACGGCGCTTAAAACCCAAAGTCGCTATTGTGATTGATAAGGATAAGAACAAACTCAAGGAGCCAGTGATTCTAGATTTGTTTGAAGATTTTTCTGACAAATTGCGCAAGGCAGAAAAACGCGGTCAGCCGACTAGCTCCATTAAGGCGATTGAGATCATCAAGGATCTCGAGCCTGGCGTTTATGATGTGGATATCGCCGAAGTGCGTGACAGCTATCTGAAAGAAACTTGGAACTGGCGCACGGTATTAGGAAATATTACTGGGCGTTAGTTGTAATGAGTAAAATACATTTGAGGAATATGTTTATTATTCCTCAAATGCAAACTCCATTTTCTCTTTAGGCGCTTGTATATAATTTCCCTGTATGAAATGTGCGCCTGATTGCCACAGTGTCGCCATTAGGGACGCTTGTTCTACATAGGGAACAATGGATGTTTTTCTTGCTTCATTTAGATGTGCTATCAATTCTTTCAGTGGATCCACTTTTTCATTTTTATGTTGAATGTCAGTGGCAAAAGAGCCGTCAATCTTGACTAATTCCACATCTAAATGACTTAGTGTTTTAAATGGATCGAGAGAGCAACCGAAATGTTTGATGCTGCATCGAATATTAAGATCGCTCATCGCATTGCAGAAAGTTTTTGCATGGGTGAGGTAGTTTGCAGCATCCGTTTCAGAGAACTGCAATATGATTGCTTTGGCTGGAATGTTGGCCGTTTCTAAGGCGACTTTTAGCCACCCTGGAAAGCCTTCATCGCGTAAAGTTGCTGCACTAATGTTGAGCAATAGACTCGTGTCATGGCCAGCATTGTGGTGTGCGGCGAGAGCTTTCGCTGCGTTGATTATGGTCCAGCGATCTATCTTTTTACCTAGCTCGTTGTTATGCGCAAGGACTCTGAATATTTCCTTGTTGTCAACGGTTTGTCCTTTGTCATCAGGAGCCATATGCAGCAGCGCTTCATAGTGCTCTGTGGAGTCGCCCTGTAAACTGATAAAGGGTTGATACCTCAAGGTGAACCCATCTTTGCGTAAAGTGTTTTCAATCACTTCTGTGATGAGTGAATCATCTTGCTCGTAGGTGTCATTCAACGAGGCAATAAAGTAATGCGCTCCATTACCTGTACCATTTTTTCCTGCTTTTATAACTTCTTCACAGGCATTGTGCGCGCGGTCCAGCACTTGATCTGAGCTGGTGGTTTTTTCGGTAATAGGACAGATTCCTATGCTGACAGTGACTTGCGTTGTTTTTCCACCTGCCTGGCAGATATGACTGGCTATTTTTTGACAGAGGTCTCGTGCTTGTTGTGTCTGCTGCTCTTCATCAATACCACTAACAACCCAAGCAAATTCACCGTCGGCAACCCTACCGAGGGTGCCGTTGCTACCTAATGTATTTTTAATAAAGTTGGCCAGATCTTTTGTTGCTGCGTCGCGTGCAGATGCTCCGAGGGTAGAGCGCATTTCGTCGTATAGATCGATACTGATAATGTGCAGTGAACTGAACTTATCTTTTTCGGATGCATCGTGCACCGCTTGGCTCAGTAAGTTATTTATGTAGAGGCGGTTGTAAAGGCCGGTGAGCGCATCAAGGTTGCTGGCTTTTTTGATTTCTGCAGCAACAGCGGCGCTGTCTAAGCCAATCTGTGCGGAAACCAGTAGTTGTGTGCAGGGATCGTTTTCAAAAATAGCGTGTGAAACAGCAATATCAATATTGAAGCTGCTGCCATCATGGCGCGTACCAGTTAAAGACAAATCTTGATTGTCGTTTTCGCTAAACTTAAAAGCTTTCATGAAGCTTTTGTATTTCTCTTGATCTGAATCGGCAATGATATCGACAACAGGCATCACAATGATGTCGTCCGTTTCTTTGTAGCCAAATCGTTCTGCAAAACTTTGGTTGGCATAGAGGAACATGCCGTCTTCGACATAGGCAATCGCATCACGCGAACTATCAAGCAATTGCTGGCAGCGTTTTTCGGAGGCTAATAATTTTCTGTCGGCGGCGCGGCGTTCACGGCGTTCTTGTAAGTTCCCCAATTCGCGCGCCATCACCATCAATAAGTGTTGGTCGTCGTCCAAAATCACCACATCGCGCGCGCCCGCTTTTAAGCCGTCAATTAGTGCAATGGCCAATTCATCGGGATCGGTTTCGGTAAGAAAAATAGCAGGAATATCTTTGTCTAATTTTTTGATAGCACGCAGCGCAGCTTTAGGATCACAAGATTTAGCTGAATCAACAGCCAACAATAAATCCCACGCTTGGTCGCCCAGTAATTTTTCTAAGCCCTCGATGCTCGGCACATGCTGCGAGCGCATGGTGTGACCCGAATTGCGCAGCATACTCAGCAAGCGTTCAACTTCGCTGGCGTTGTCATTGATGATGAGGAGACGAGTAGTTTCTGTTTTGCTCATGGGGAACTTGTTTTTATAGGCAAAGTGATGCTGCGTCTTGCAGCTAGGCGGATGATGATAGCGGACTTGCGAGACAAAGGAAAAGGCAGCTGTTGCGCTAGATCAACCAAGATTTTGAAGGCTGTCCTGCGTTCTCACGCACTAGGCGCGGCACAAGAAAGCCGGGCAGTAGGGCTTGGAGCTGGCGGTGAATCTCGCTGGCGGTTGTATCGTGCACAGCAAAGTGCTGGCTGCCTTTCACTTTATCCAGCGCGTGCAGGTAGTAGGGCAGGCAGCCGGCGGCGAACAGGCGCTCGCTGAGCGCGGCGAGAGTGGCGGCGTTGTCGTTGATACCAGCCAGCAATACAGATTGATTGAGCGTCGTTATGCCGCTGCTCTGGAGGGCTTGGATAGCGTGTGCAACAGCCGCATCAATTTCATTAGGGTGATTGCTGTGCAGCACCACAATTGACTGCAAACGGCTGCTGGTCAGTGTGTGCAGCAGTGCGGGCGTAATGCGCTGCGGTATCACAATGGGCAGGCGTGTGTGCAGGCGTAGACGGGTGATGTGAGGAATACTGGCGATCTGTTCGGTGAGCCATGCCAGTTGTTTGTTGGGCAGCGTGAGCGGATCGCCGCCGGATAGAATGACCTCATTCAGCTCGGTGTGTTGGCGGATGTAATTGAGCGCCTGCTGCCAATCCAAACGGCTATTGCGATTGTCTTGATACGGAAACTCGCGGCGAAAACAGTAGCGGCAGTGCACCGCACACAGGCTGGTGCTGATCAGCAACACGCGCGAGGCGTACTTGTGAATTAAGCCCGGAACTGGATTGTGCGCTTGCTCGTCGAGAGGGTCACCAGAGTAGCCTGGCTGTTCCAGCAATTCTGCTGACTGCGGTAGCACTTGCAGCAAGAGCGGATCCTGCGGATTGCGCGATTCGATGCGCTGCAAATACGGCTCAGGCACACGCAGCGGGAAATCGCGGCACGCTTGAAGAATGGCTTCAGATTGATCGACAGATAGTGATAATCGCTGGCATAACACGGCGGGGTCACTGATGGCAGTGCGCAGAATGGATTGCCAATCGTCATCGTGTTCGTGCGTGGTTTGAACCTGACAGGCTGCATCGGAAACGGGTATCATTGCGCCTCTTTTTTTCAGGCCTGTTTGTTAACAGCGAGGGTTTATGGCGAACTATTCTACCAGTGAATTCAAAGGCGGACTCAAAGTGATGTTGGACGGCGATCCGTGCAATATTCTGGAGAACGAGCATGTCAAACCTGGTAAGGGGCAAGCATTCAATCGCGTGAAATTGAAGAACTTGAAAACAGGTCGCGTGTTGGAAAAAACTTTCAAATCGGGCGATACATTGGAAGGCGCTGATGTAGCAGATTCTGATATGCAGTATTTGTACAACGATGGTGAATATTGGCACTTCATGGAGCCAGAATCCTTCGAACAGCATCAAGCAAACAAGGCAACCGTGGGTGATGCGGCGTTGTGGTTGAAAGAACAAGACACTTGCATCGTCACGCTGTATAACGGCGCGCCGTTGGCAGTGACACCACCGAATCATGTGGTGATGGAAGTGGTAGAAACAGATCCGGGTTTGCGCGGTGATACCGCCACTGGCGGCACCAAGCCGGCTAAGTTGGCAACCGGCGCTGTGGTTAAAGTGCCGTTGTTTATGAATGTCGGCGACTTGATCAAAATTGATACGCGCACGGGCGAATATCTCAGCCGCGCGAAAGAGTAAGTGATGCGCGAACTGTGCATGATGAAAACCGGCTGCGGCCGGTTTTTTATTGTCTTGTTAAACATTGTCTCGCTAAGCATGAAGGTGTGATGTGATTGATTGGCGACCGTCAGCATCGATAGCAATGCTACAAAAACGCGCTGCGTTGTTGGCATACTTGCGTGCTTTTTTTGCCGAGCGCGGTGCCATGGAAGTGGATGCACCGGCAATTACGGCAACAGCCGTCACTGATCCCAATATCGAAAGCCTTGCCGTCAATTTTGCGCAGCGCGCTGACTTTGATGGTAGCCTGATCACATCGCCAGAGTTTTATATGAAGCGCCTGCTGGCAGCGGGCAGCGGCGATATTTACAGCTTGAATCATGCATTCCGTGCCGATGAATCGGGCTCGCGTCATCACCGTGAATTTATGCTGTTGGAGTGGTATCGCTGCGGCTGGTCAATCGATATGTTGATGCAAGAAGTGGAAGTTTTGGTGCGTGGTGTATTGGACGGCGCGGTGCAATACCTCACTTATCGCGATGCGTTTATGACTCACACAGGTTTAGATCCTTTTTTTGTTAGTGTGGATGTATTAAAAAAATATGCGCAGGAAAAGTTATCGCCTGCGTTTGATTCGGATGATCGCGACCTTTGGTTGGATCTGTTGTTTTCGCATCTCGTTGAACCTCAATTGCGCGGCTTGGTGTTTTTGACGCAATTTCCCGCAGCACAAGCGGCGTTGGCGCAGACAGAGCTGGATGAATACGGCAACGCCGTGGCTTCGCGCTTTGAGTTGTATATCGACGGCGTGGAAATGGCGAACGGCTATCAAGAAGAATTAAATACAGAAGTTTTGCGCGAGCGTTTTTTATCCGACCAACAAAAACGCGCGCAGCGTTCGCAACATGTACCTGCTTTGGATGAGCGGTTTTTGGCGGCAATGGTGGCGGGTTTGCCGCCCTGCGCTGGCGTGGCTCTAGGCGTGGATCGTTTATTGATGGCGCTGTGTGGTGAGAAAAAAATTCGCGCTGTGGTGTCTTTTCTCCAATAAAAATTACACGCGGCGAAATAAGCCCAGCGTTTTCACCATCGGCAATTCTTCAAACAAACCTGATGCTTTGGCGAGTTTCCAAATGTCGTAAGGCGCTTGGCCGCCTTGTGTTGGATCGGGAAAAATGTCGTGAATAGCGAGGATGCCGCCGACGCGAATATGCGCCACCCAGCTGCGGTAATCGCTCAGTGCAGCTTCCCAAGAGTGGCCGCCGTCGATAAAAACCATGCCCAGTGGTGTTGCCCACTGTCGTGCCACAACCAGTGAAGGCGCAACAATCGGCACGACATGGTTTTCCAATTGTGCAGCGCGCATGGCTTTGCGAAATTCGCGGAAGCTATCCATCAAACCAACACCTTGATCATACAAATCAGGGTCGTGATATTCCTCGCCAAGTTGGTGTTCTTCCGAACCGCGATGGTGATCGACGGCGTAGACAATGTTGTTGGCTTGCTTGGCAGCGGCGCCGAGGTAGACCGTCGATTTGCCGCAGTAGCTGCCAACTTCCAAACAGGGGCCTAGCGCGGCTATTTCTACCGCGTGTTGATACAGAGCTGCGCCCTCTGCAGGGTCGAGAAAACCTTTGATGGAATGGATGTCGATAGGAAGTTGCATAAGGTCTCAGGATCCAAAAAGAAAGTGTGAAAGCGCGGATGGCGCATTATACAGACGGCACAACGCGCTAATACTTTTTGCCTTGAGCAAACCGCAGTGCGTCACTAACATATGCCATCTTTCGCAGCCGGTTTTACAGGGGATAAATAGATGATCACGGGCAGCATGGTGGCTCTGGTAACACCGATGAGTGAGAGCGGCACTTTAGATTGGGATGCTTTGGCCGAGCTGATTGAATGGCATATTGAGCAGGGTACGCACGCGATTGTGGCGATGGGCACAACGGGCGAATCCGCTACACTGAGTTTTGAAGAACACATTGCCGTGGTGCGCAGTGTCGTCAATCAAGTACGAGGTCGCATCCCTGTGATTGCTGGCACAGGTGCCAACTCCACATCCGAAGCGATTGAACTAACGCGCGCGGCAAAAGAAGCCAAAGTGGATGCCTGTTTATTGGTCACGCCCTACTACAACAAGCCGACACAAGAAGGTTTGTACCTGCACCACAAAGCGGTAGCAGAAGCGGTTGCCATCCCCCAAATTTTGTACAACGTGCCAGGCAGAACCGCTTGCGATATGTTGCCGGAAACGGCTCTGCGCTTGGCGCAAATTACCAATATTCGCGGCATCAAAGATGCAACGGGCAATTTAGATCGCGCGCGCGAAATGATCGAGAGAGCGCCAAGTGATTTTTGTGTTTACTCCGGCGATGACGAAACAGCGGTTGATTTAATTTTGCTTGGCGGCAAAGGCGATATTTCTGTCACCGCCAATGTGGCGCCAAAACAGCTTGCCAAAATGAATGCCTTGGCTTTGGCGGGAAAAGCCGATGAAGCGCGCGCAATCAATGAGGCATTGATGCCTTTACATCAAGCGATGTTTGTTGAGTCCAATCCTATTCCTGTGAAATGGGTGTTGGAGCAAATGGGAAAAATTAAATCGGGTATTCGCTTACCGTTAACTGCGCTATCAGCCAAACACCATGAAAGTGTGAGAGCGGCATTGGTAACGGCGGGTTTGTTGTGATGTTTTGTTTGGGAAAGGAAAAAAAAATGCGGATCAAAAAAACTTTCTGCAGCTCTCTAGCCGCATTATTGGTGATGTCAGTTAGTGGTTGTGGTTTGTTTTTTGGCGACGATGGAGTATTTCGCGATCGCCGTGATGATTACCTGAAAGCGCAGAGTGTTGAACCTATCAAAATTCCTTCAGACAGTAAGGGCGAGCGGCTAGGCCAGTTGTTTGTTATTCCACCTTTAGCGGGTACTGGTAGCACAGCACCGGCAGAGTTTGTTGTACCAAAACCTTCAGCACCTGAGAAAATTGTTGAACAAACGGATCAAATTAAAATTCAGAAATTGGGTGAGCGTCGTTGGATTGATATTCGTCGCACACCTGCAGCTGTATGGCCACAGGTGCGTGATTTCTTATCAAATCAAAGCATGCCCATTGTTGAGCAAAGTTCCGTTGGCGGCACGCTGGAAACGGCATGGATACCCGCACAGACCACCGGTGTGGATCGCTACCGCATTCAGTTGGAATCCGGTTTGAGCCCACAGTCTACGGAGATTCGCGTGGTGCAAATGAATGCAGCCCGTGCGGATGACAGTGCGGCGTGGCCAGAGCGTTCCATGGATGCTGATCGTGAAGCTTGGTTGATCAAAGAGCTAGCAACTTATTTAGCAAGCCATACCGATACACAAGCATCCATGTTGGCGCAGGGTGCTAATCATCAAGCGCAGCGTGTGCTTTTGCTGCAATCCCCCGAGCCAATTTTACAAATGACAGTGGATTACGCGAGAGCGTGGGCATCGGTAAGTGGCGCACTGAATAGCGATGGTTATCGCGTCGATAGCGCCAACCGTGAACAAGGGGACTGGCTGGTATCGGTTGTATCGAGCGAAGATAAAGACGAAACGACGCAATACCGTGCGCACCTTCAGCGTTTAACAGATGACAAAGTGCAAGTGACTGTGCGCAGCAGTGACGGTGAAACATTGCCAGAAGCGGAAGCAGAAAAATTGCTGCAACACATTTGGGATAACTTACTCTGATGCGCTTTGCATCCATTGGCAGCGGTAGTCGCGGTAATGGCACTTTGGTGCAAGCTGATGACACATTGCTGCTAGTGGATTGTGGTTTTGCACTGAAAGAGACTATTGCTCGTCTAGCAAGATTGGGGGTGGAGCCGCAGCAGTTGAGTGCGATCTTGGTGACACACGAGCATGGAGATCATTGCAGTGGTGTTCGTGTGTTGGCGAATCGCTATCAGTTGCCGGTGTATATGACAGCGGGTACAGCGCGCTCCAAAGCTTTGGTCGATGTGGCGCAAATGAACATCATTGACAGTTATTCGTCTTTTTCTGTGAATGAAGTAATAGTGCAGCCAGTTGCTGTGCCACATGATGCGGCAGAGCCTGTGCAATTTGTTTTTCATTGGCAGGCGCGCTGTCTCGGTATACTGACCGATATCGGCACAATTACACCGTTTGTAAAACAACACTACCAAGCTTGTGATGCATTGTTATTAGAAAGTAATCACTGCCTTGATATGTTGGCGCGCAGTGATTATCCCTCGTCGTTAAAATTGCGTGTGAGCGGACGCTTTGGGCATTTAAGTAATGCGCAAGCAGCTGATCTACTAGAAGATATTGATCTTGCGCGGTTGCAGCATTTAGTCATCGCACATTTAAGTGAAAAAAATAACACGCTGGAGCGTGTGCAAAAGAGCATGGAAAAAGTAATACAGAATGTAAGCAATGTTCTGTTTGCTTGTCAGGAGCAAGGGTTTGATTGGTTGAGTGTCAATCAATCAGTGGGTTATGTTGTCAGTCATATGTCGAGAGATGTCGCATGAACATAGAGAAGAAAGATGAGCTGTATAAAGGTAAAGCGAAAACTGTATATGCCACCAATGATCCCGATCGTTTAATTATGTTTTTTCGTAATGATACTTCTGCTTTTGACGGTAAGAAGTTGGCGCAGTTGGATCGTAAGGGCATGGTGAACAACAAGTTCAATGCCTTCATCATGCAAAAATTACAAGCAGCAGGTATTCCAACGCACTTTGAAAATTTATTGAATGATCAAGAGTGTGTTGTCAAAAAATTAACGATGCTACCTGTAGAGTGCGTAGTGCGTAATCGCGCAGCAGGTAGTATGTGTCGCCGTCTAGGTATTCAAGAAGGCGCGGAATTGTCACCGCCCACTTTTGAATTTTTCTTGAAGAGTGATGCGTTGGGTGACCCCATGATCAATGAATCGCATATTGAAACTTTTCAATGGGCGACACGCGAGCAAGTGGAGGCGATGAAAGCAATGACTTTTCGCGTCAACCAAATACTGCAAGAAATTTTTCTCGCAGGTGATTTGGTGCTCGTGGATTCCAAGCTGGAATTTGGTTTATTTAATGGCGAGCTGGTATTGGGTGACGAATTCAGCCCCGATGGTTGTCGTTTGTGGGACAAAACTACTGGCGAAAAGATGGACAAAGATCGCTTCCGTCAAGATTTGGGTAATGTGATTGAGGCATATGAGCAAGTTGCTCGACGCATTGGTGTTCCTCTGTAAAAACTCTTGTAACAAGTAGGGTTAACAGAAGGGGAAATTGTTAACCACTTGGCAAAATTGGTAAAAAGCTCGCCGGATGCGTTGATGCCCTGACTATAATCGGGCGTCCGGCGAGTGAGACGATAGTTGTGCAGCGTACTCAAATGGATAAGAGGCTATGCAAAAAGAACAAGAAATAAAAAGTGCTCCTGCTAGTTACGACATTAGCCAGACGGTTTGTATTGATAGCCCCCAAGATGTTTGCGCTGCGGTAAAAGCTGCTTTTGTTTCACACTTTCCTGAGAGCGAGTTTGTTGTTGTCAGCACTGCATTCGACGATGTTGCGCGCTTGTATCGTGGTGAATCCAATGAATACCACGCTTGTGATACGGATTATCACGATTTACGCCATATTCTTGATGTAACGCTGGCAGTTGCGCGGTTATTAGTTGGCTACGAGCGTGTACACGCCAACACGCCTGATGTGTTGGGTGTCGAGCGTGTGCAGATGGGCATTATCGCTGCACTATTTCACGATATCGGTTATTTGCGTCATGTAAAAGATACGCGCCACAAGCACGGCGCGGAGTACACCAAAACGCATGTTGCGCGCGGTGTGCGATTTTTGTCGCGCTATTTACCGACGGTTGGTAAGGCGAGCTGGGTGCCGCGTATGCGTCAGTTGTTGCATTACACCGGTTATGAAAAAACTGTGCGCATGAAAAATGTTCGTGATCATATGCTGGGATGCTTGTTGGGGACCGGAGACTTGATTGCACAAATGTCGGATCGCGCTTACCTTGAGCGTTGCCGTGACAGCCTGTATAACGAGTTTCGCATCGGCAATGTGCCGGCGCCGCAAAGTATTGATGGGCGACCTTTCGAATCGCCAGCGGATCTTCTGAATCAAACACCTGAATTTATGCGAAAAACAGTCGACGGCCGATTAAACCAGCTCTTTGGAGCTGTTTATCGTTACGCCGAGCAATTTTTTGGTGGTGATAACTTGTATATGATGGGTTTAGAAAGAAACTGTGCTTATTTGCAAACGCTATTAGAAGAAAAGCGTTTATACCGATTGCAGCGACGCGTGTAGCCGCGCATAATTTTTTCTCTACACAACAACTCGCCATTGAGCGGGAGGAAAAATGCTTCGTAAAACAGTGCTTGTTTTTATTGTCAGTAGCTTGGTGGGTTGCCAAACGACAGATCCGTATACTGGTGAAACTAGAACCAGCAATACTGCGAAAGGTGCGGGCATTGGCGCTCTGGCAGGCGCTGTCATCGGTGCTGCCGTGAACCATAATAATCGCGGTAAAGGCGCAATGATTGGCGCGGCAGTTGGTGGTGCAGCTGGCGGTGGTTACGGTTATTACCAAGATAAACAAGAAGAAAAACTGCGTCAGCAATTAGCGGGTTCGGGTGTTGATGTGCAGCGCAACGGCGACAACATCAAATTAATCATGCCTGGTAATGTTACCTTTCGTACAGGCAGCGCAGATATTCAGCCAGATTTTTATCAAACATTGAATGCCGTCAGCGGATCCTTAAGAGAATTTCCAGACAGTAATGTGCGTATTACTGGTCATACGGATTCCACTGGAGATGCGATGCGCAATCAAGTGCTTAGTGAGCAACGCGCCAGCAGTGTTGCCCGATATTTGGCATCGCAGGGTGTTTCATCTGCGCGATTCCAAGTCAGCGGTTTGGGTGCGCGTTACCCTATCGATAGCAACTCTACTGAGTATGGTCGTCAAGCGAATCGCCGCGTTGAGTTGGATGTGATCCCCATGAATCGTCAGCAACAGAATTACAACAATAACAGCTACAACAACGGGGGCTACAACGACGGTAGGTATAACAATAATGGTTACGATAACGGCAGCCGTTATAACGATGGATCGTATCGTGGTTATTGAGGGACTGTCTGTAAATAAATGCAGGCGGGTACTTAGCTCGCCTGTATTTCTAAATTGCTTCTAAGTTGCTTATCCTAGATAGCGCATTATTTTGTGCATATTGTTGGAGAAAGTAACTATTTAAAATAAATACCAACTCTCCATTGCTGCGCACAGTGACTCCGCTGATAGAGGGTGATTGCCGTAAGTCTTTGTGCAGATCTCGTACAAAAACTTTTTCTTTGCCTAAAATGGCGCTCACGCAGATAGCAATTTTATTTTTCTGTTGTCCAATAATAAGAATAGTTGCATCGATATTTTCATTAATGTGATGAAAATTGAGTAACGGTGAATCTTTGCTAAGAAGTTTTCCCCGTTGCGCGACTAGGTCATCCAAATTAAATAAAGGAATTATGGTATCGCGCAGTAACAAAGCCGATTGCCCCATGATGGTTTGAATCAGTCCATCGTTAGTAGAAAGTATTTCAGTGACGCGTGATTGTGCTAACGCGTAGGTATGACTACCTGTTTGCACCATGAGGACATCTTGCAGCGCGGCAGAAAGTGGGAGTGTCATGATAAATCTCGTACCGAAGCCGGGTACGGTATGGACATCAATGTTGCCGCCAATGTGTTGAATGCGTGTGATAACCACATCCATGCCTACGCCGCGTCCAGATGTTTCTGTGACCGCTTCTGCGGTAGAAAAGCCGGGTAGGAAAATGAGTTTACACGTTTCTTGGTCTGTCAAAATGTCGTGTTCTTGAATAAAGCCTTTGCGGATAGCACTCTCACGAATTTTGGGTAGATTGATGCCGCGCCCATCGTCGGCTATTTCTAATAGCAGCGTGCTGCCTTCTTGTGAGGCGGAAAGCACAAGGGATGCCGCTTCATTTTTCCCTGTGGCGCAGCGATCTTCTGGGTGTTCAATGCCGTGATCAATACAGTTTCTTACGAGGTGAATAAGCGGCTCCATCAAAACATCAACCATGCCTTTGTCGATACAGACGCTGGCGCCCTCAATGGATAGATCAATTTTTTTCCCCTGCGTGTCTGCCATTTTTTGTACGAGCTGAGGGATGCGATTGAATACAGCGGATACAGGCACTACACGCAAATCTAAAATGCGATTCTGCATGGCGTCTAGTGATAGACGCAGCTTCTCTTGGTTGTGTTCTATTTTTTTCTGTGCGCGTTGTAGTGTGTTAAGTATAGTTTGGATCGTTTCAGCATCCTGCGCAGTAATAGATTTGCTTTGATGGTCAGCTAGCCATTTCCAGCCTTGGGTGATGGCGTCTTCTATAGCGGTGCTTTTTAGTTCATGCGATAGCGCATTGTGCGCCATCAATAACTCACCTGATTGTGTCATAAGACTTTCTAGCGTGATGCTTTCGATGCGCAATGTGGCGCTTGATGTGCTAGGTGTTTTTTTGTCGATATCTGCGGTGGTTTTTTGATGGGGGCTGTTGGTGTCGTATTCTTTCTTTACCGTAAGGTTTTTTAAGGATAGATAATTTTTAACGGGGAGCGCTTTATTAATATCTTGGTTAAGGGTGTCTGTATCCTTTGTGAGGATTACGATGAAAATAAGGGCATTGGTAGAACCAGAATAGCTGTGTACAGGAGTGCCTGACTTTTCAATGAGTGCGATAGCTTGCTCTAAAGAGTCGTTATCGCAACCTGCATCAATGCTGATCTCTATGATTGTTTTTCCATTGTTGGCAGCTTCATTAAGTTGCGCTATAGCGCTATTAGAGAGTTGTCTAAATATATTTTGAGGTATGGAAATATTCGTAGATAACTGCTGCCTTGATAGTTCGCTTATTTCTCCTAACATGGCTTGCGCAATACTATCGTCAAGTTCGGCGATACGGTTCTTTAGGGTTTGGGCGCTGGCTTCAGTTTCACCTGCTTGTGATTGGTTGGCGAAAGAGATATCAGCGGCGCGCCGCATTGCATAAAACGCAGCGTGCCTATCCGGAATTTCATTGCGTTTTATATGGCGGAGAATCTGTAAAAGGTAGCGGAATAAAGTAGCTAATTGAGAGTAGCCAAATAAGTCTGCATTGATCGTTAGTAGCTTGAGCAGTATTTCGCAATCATTGATAGGGGTTGGTGAGTCTGGGTTTTCTTCGATTAAATCAAATAAATAATCCAGTCGCCCTGAAAGTTGAGTGAAGTTGACAAACATGGCATCGAAGTAAGCAGCGTGGAGAGTGCTCGTGCCGCAATCGACCTGAAAATATTTTTCAAACAAAGTAATTCTGTGCAGTATTTCAGCTGCCAAACTGGCTGCTAGCCCTTGGTCTAGCGGGTTTGTTGCTTTGATGTATTGACGAAGTAAAGTGGAAATGGCGGTGAAGCCCAGTAGATTACATATGCTAACCAGCTTGTTCAGTGATCGCTTAACTTTTGTGAATTCTTGATCGGGAGTTAGTCCAGTGACAAGTTCTTCTTGGCATGCACTAGCGAATTCATGCAATTCATCACCGCTGAGCTGCATGGATGAAAATAAACTTAAATGAGTCGCAGTGTTGCTGTCAGTGAATTCTGTCTCCTCTGGTGTGGCAGCGAGAGAATAGCCCTCTGACATTTTCTGTAGTTGAGTTACCAGCGCAATATTTTCTTGCGGTGCATTGCCGCTGTTACGCATTTGTTGCAGTTGCTGTTTTAGCCAGTCAATACCGGAAAGTAATGTATTGATAGTGCTGGATTCTAGAGTGGTTTTTCCTTTGCGCACCAGGTCTAAATAATCTTCACTGGCGTGAGCCACTTTTTCCATGCTGTGAAAATCCATCATCGCGCAGCTACTTTTTATCGTGTGAAAATCACGAAATAACTGGTGGATGTCTGCACTGGTTTCAGCATCGCTGGCAGCCAGTATTAACTCCAGACTATCAAGTTGTTCTGAAACTTCAGTGAGAAAAGCTTGCCAGAGATCGCTGTCTTTCATGGGCTTAATCCTTGCTATTGAGCAAGCATTGCTGAATTAAGTTAGGGATAGCGGTGTAATGTGCTTGGAATTCCACTGCCCCATTCTCCATCGCCACACGAGGCATACCATAGACCGCACAGCTGGCCTGATCTTGCCCGATCGTTAGAGCACCGGCACGACGCATTTCCAGTAGCCCCGCTGCGCCGTCTTCACCCATACCCGTCAGGATAATACCTATGGCTCGTGTGCCTAATTGAGTGGCGACAGAGCGAAACAACACATCCACAGAAGGGCGGTGGCGATTAACTGGCGGATCTTCTGAAATGCGTACATGCAGCGCATTATTGTGTTTGATTAACGCCATGTGTTTTCCGCCAGGAGCGATTAAAGCGCAGCCTTTGCGTACCACATCACCATCAACAGCTTCACGCACTTCAATGGTACAAATACTATTTAAGCGTTTAGCAAATAGCTCGGTGAAATGTTTTGGCATGTGTTGCACGATGAGTGTGCCAGGTGTGTTGGCGTCCATTTTTTTTAACAAATGCTCAACAACCGTTGTGCCGCCTGTAGAGCTGCCGATCGCGATAACTGATGCTGTGCGGCGCGTTGATGGTGCGACAAAAGACGCAGTAGGCGGCGTTTTTTTAGATATTTCTGGTGCAGTGTGATGCGGTGTGGCGCAGGCGGCAGCCTTAATTGATTGTGTAATAGTGGCCGTAATCTCTTCTAAAAATGATTCAACGCCTATATTGGGTTTGGCAATAATATCTACCGCGCCTAATGTGAGTGCATCAACGGATGATTTTGCGCCAGGCCCAACATGTGATGAACAAATAACAAAGGGTGTTGGTCGGTGTTCTCTTATATATTTTAAGAAATCCAAACCGTGCATCCCCGGCATCTCTAAATCTGAAACAATGACATCTGGCCATTGCTTCTCCATCTTTTTTAATGCGATGTCTGCGGTGGCTGCAACGCCAATGACATGAATATCTGGATCCTTTTCTAAAATCATTTTAAGCACTGCGCGCACTGTGGCTGAATCATCTACCACGAAAACATTAATGGGCATGATGATTTTCCAAGTTGGACTTGTTGCTTAATGCATCATTGATCCATTGTGTTGGATCGCCGAGGCGCAGCGTAAGTACGCTGCTATCATTGTTTACATAAAGACGATCAAAGAATGTATCAATGTATTTATTGATCCCGTGCGCTTGATGCCATTGGTTAGGAAGTGGAGTGATAAAACCTTTGATGTCATCAATGGCGACCAATGCTACAGGCTGAGAGTTTTTGCTGTTACACAGCACAATAATGTGCGCAGGCGTGGGTAATGAGCTTGGCTCTGCGCCTAATACAATTCGTAAATCGATATATGGCAATGCAATATTCTGCCAATTACTAGATTGTCCGTGATGCGATACAGAGTTCATTGTTGGCGAACAAAGTGTTTCATCAAAAAGTATCACTTTTGCAATACAGCGTAGTGGCAACATCAGCGAAAAAGTGTCGCAATAAAAATGTAGATGTTCCTCCTCAGAATGCAGCATGGCGTGGCTCAATATAATGACAAGTTAAACGAAATAAACTTTCGCAGTCTAAAATAACAACGGCACGCCCATTGCCAAGCAGTGATATGCCACCAATGCTAGGAATGCTGCGTAAATCTTGATGCGTATTGCGCAAAAAAAGATCTTGCCTGCCGATTGCATCGTCAATATGCAGTGCAATGTAGTTATTTTCCTGTTGCAAGATGACCAATAAAACTCTCTCAATGTCCTGTGGTGAAGAAGAGCTTAGTTGCAGCAGGCGGCTTAGCGAGTAAACAGGTATAGATTGCCCTCGAAGATCGAGCATTCTCAGCCCTTGATCGTCTGTTAATTCGTTAGGCGACACTTCAAGCACTTCCATGACATGCCTGGATGGAATAGCAAACTGCTGTTTTCCTGCTTCGATGAGCAATGTATTTTGTATTGCTACAGTTTTGGGTATATGCAGAGTAAATTGTGTGCCTTCGGTAGGTGTGCTTTTAATTTGGATAGAGCCGCCGATACGCAATAAGTGATCTCGTACAACATCTAACCCCGTTGTGAGGTTGGGAGTATCACTCAGCGCCTGATTATGTATTTTTTCCCGCATGACTTTGCCGTTAGCGCCGCAACCATCATCTTGGATATCAATTTGCACTAACTCGCCTATTTTTTTGGCCACAATATTGATTTTCCCTGTTTCTGGCTTATTACTACTTCTGCGCTCTTCTGGTGATTCAATGCCATGAGTAACGGCGTTGTGCAGCAGGTGTATGAGCGGTTCAGAAATAACGTCCAACATACTTTTATCGATGGTTATATCTCCGCCGTCAGTGGCTAACTGCACTTGTTTACCATGTGTGGCGGCTTTTTGGCGCACGATACGAGGTAGTCTTGTGAAAATGGTAGACAGTGGAATGGTGCGTAGAGACAGTATTCCACTTTGGATGTTCTCATTGATGGTGCGCATACGCGCGTCAAGGTGGAGTAAAAATTGTCGGTTGTCTACGAATTCTCTGAGGATGCTTTCAAATGTTTTATGGATATCTGCAGTGTGGTCGCTTTCGGTAAGAACTTTTTGTAGATCGCTTTGTATATCGTTAATGCGATGAGTAATATTTTTCGAATTAGATAGCTGGCTAATTTGATGCTCAACCAAAATAAGTTGTGTGATTTGAGTGACTAATTCATCCAAACTGCTACTACTAATACGCAGTGTGTCAATTTCGAGTGCTTCTTTTTCTTCGGTAAGGTCGTGTGTTTTTTTCTCAACCAGTTCTTGGTGTGCCGGCTCAGTCAGTTCAGACGGAGAAAGTTCTTCTTGTTGGCGAAAAGGCGCTAATTTCTTGTGTAGTGCATCATGGCTGGTGTTGGGAAGTTGGCTTGGTGTTGCGTCGGCTACTTGTTGTTTAATCCAATCTACGGACTCTAATAAAGCATGCAGCATGTCGCGGTTGGGTGGTGTTTTGGATTTTCGTAAGCCGTGCAATACATCTTCGCAGGCATTGGCAATTTCCATAGGCTCTTTGAAGCCCACCATAGACAAATTGCTTTTGATGGTATGAAACTCTCGGAATAGCGCATCAATATCAGTAGCGCCAGTATTTTTTGAGTCATGAACTATCGCTTTGGCGATTAATGTTTCTGTGACATCCAGCTTCTCGCCAACTTCAGCAAGAAAAATAGGCCACAATTGCTCCAACATACTGCTCATGGTTTACGCTCAATGCAGCCGATTAAAGGCGCTGATGAATAGCGTCGAGCAGTTCTCGGCTTTTCTTTTCTTCAAAATCTAAACTGAGTACGCCAGAAGGTTTTGGGATGATATCGGCTGCGCCTAGCTCCAAAGCGTCATGTGCTTCGCGTGAATCTAGTCGCGCAACAGAGGAAATGATGATGACTTTAGCGCTGGTAATAAGTCTTGATCGCCTCAAGAATTCAATGCCATCCATGTTGGGCATTTCGATATCTAACAAAATGACATCGGGAGATAATTCTGTGACTTTTTCTAATGCGATGGCGCCATCTTCAGCTTCGCCAACAACGGTCAGCAATGAGTCTTTTTCTAATATGTTGCGAATAATACGGCGCATCAAAAAGGAATCATCAACGATCAGCACCTTCAACTGAGTTGTGGGCGTTTCACTGGAAGCTTGGTTCATGACAGGGTCTCCAGAAAGATGTGCAGGTGAAAGTTTTATGATTGAGCGTGCTGTTGGCTGAACAAGCTAGGATTCAAGAGCGGAATGAGCTCTTCTTCTACGCAAGCAATACCGCTAAGAAGTCGAGTGTCGATGCCTGTTTCACTGTGGATGCTGGATAAGGGTATTTTGATAATGTTTTCCGCTGCTTCTACACAGATGGCCCAGTCTTGTGATGCATTTCCCACGATGACATATTCGTTCTGTTTTTGTTGCTTGTCTGTTT
The DNA here is from genome assembly GCA_041395665.1 of Pseudomonadales bacterium. NCBI lineage: Bacteria > Pseudomonadati > Pseudomonadota > Gammaproteobacteria > Pseudomonadales > Pseudomonadales bacterium. The sequence goes on along the minus strand of JAWLAB010000009.1, from coordinate 3,769 downwards.
TAAGGATATTTTCAATAGACAAAACAGGGATGACTTTCCCTTCAATATTAATGGCTCCACAAATATTTTTATTGTCGTCTTCTATTGGTGTCATAGGGAAGAATGGAACGATGCGTTTGACCGTATGCAGAGGAATAAAAAAAGGTTTGCAGTTGAGCAATACTTTTAAGAAGCTGCTGGTTTCTTCCGTTTGCTTGACGCGGGACACAGTGCCCTGCTTTACATATGGCACAAGAAATTCAGCCATTGCGTCGTTAATAATTTGGCGAGGGCTCAATAGTAGCGTTGTAGTATTTTGGTGAACAAAAACACCAGAAATCTGTTGGTTGTTATCTACTACAGGCTGGAAGGTTTCAAAGGGAAATTTTTCGACGCCTAGCAGATGTTCAATCAAGAGTCCGTAATAAATGCCTTCTCGTTCAACCACAACTAGCCATGAATGTTTGTTGGATACTGCAGTATTTGGATTGATAAGGCTAACCAAATCAATCATAGGAATCGTTTGTTGTCGCAATAAACTGAATCCCAATAAACTCATCGGTGCATCAGGTATCGGTGTGTAAGGGCATACCTCCAGAATTTCAACGACACTTTGCAATTCAAAAGCAAATTGATCGTTGTCGCTACCAATAACGAGGCAGGCAATGGTGGTGTCTTCTTCGGTAAGGTTTTGCTCGGAAATTTTTCCCAGTGTGCCGGTGTTTGTATCGTATATATTGTTTGTTTGTATCAGAGAACCTAGTTGTTGCGGATCAAGAATGTAGACGGTGTGTCCCTTGAAGTCGGACTCGCCCAGCAATAAGTGCTTTGCGATGGGAGGGCTGTCAGCTTGTAAGGCTCGTACATCCAGCGTGCTTCTTTCCTGCGTGTAATCAACCTGCAAGGCGCATAATGCACGTCCTGTTTCAATTAAAATTAATTCGTGGCGCGATGCTGTTCTAGATTCATTGCATAGTGTGGTGAGGTTAACCTGTAGTGCGATGGTGCCGTCGATATTGACTAGCCCATCAATATAGTTGGGTACAAAAGGAATCGGTGTGACAGGGAGTTCCGCTAAAATTTTTTGTACACAGTGAAGCGGCAACGCAAATTGATGAGCGCCACTGTGTACGATGAGGAAAGATGCTTTAGCTATTTCAGTGTTTTTCATAAATAACACATTTATTCTGACGGTTTTCGTGAAATAAATTAGGAACGGCCATCGTATCTACTAAACTAAGCATCAGGCTGCCTTGATGTTGCAGAGCGTGGTGTAGCGTTCTGATAATTGTTTTTTGTGGCTCTGTATCCATATAGATAAGAGCGTTGCGACAAAAGATTACATCGAATTCCCGCTGTGGGAGTGTGGGGTTCATCAAGTTGTACAAATCAAATTGTACAAAGCGTCGCACGCTGTCTTTTATGCGCCATGTTGTTCTGTCTTTTTTGTCATCGCTCATTAAGTCAAAAAAACGCATGTAGGCTGGCGGGAATTGTCGAAACGAGGTTAACCCTTCTTTGCGCTGCGTATAAGTGCCATCGCGTGCGATGCGAATGGCTTGGCGAGAAATGTCGGTACCTAAAACTTCTAATTTCCAGTCAGGTAGTAGTGTGATGTGGCCACTCGCGGTTTCCTGTGCAACACCTAAGCGTACGAGTGTGTTGAGTGTCAGCATGGCGAGTGTGTAAGCTTCTTCGCCAGTGGCGCAAGCAGCGGACCAGAGCGAGATCTTTTTGCTACCTTTATGCTGTTTTTTTCTCTGCACTAAGTTGGGGATGACATAATCTTCGAGTGCATTTAAGTGTGCGCGTTCACGAAAAAAATAAGTTTCGTGGTTGGTTAAATCCTCCACTAATGCGGTCAACTGATTTCTGCCTGTATCTACTTCTAGTGCGTGAAGGAATGCCGAGAGATCGGTTGGATTCTGAAAAATACGCTCCAGCTTGCGCTGAATTTGGGGTGAGGCGCGAAAGCCTGCAAACAGCTTGAGGCGCTGCATCAGTTGCTCGACCATCCGTGTGGTAGCAGTCGATCGGTGTTCCGTGAGTGGTGGACCGCTGCTGTGGCTACTCATACTCGACTCCCTACAAAGCCTATGAAGCTATTGCAGGCAGACCACCAGCGAAGCTTTGTGCCCATTCCAAACGAAGGGGACAACACCGATATCGTAGTTGCGCGGGAAGTAGATGTGCTCTGGCCGACCGGTAACAACCACGGGGACAGAAATCATGAATCCTGAGCCAAGCACTTTTCGTGCGTTACCTGAGACAGTGTTGGTGATCTCGCCGATCACATCGTGAAATAGGCTTTCGTCGATCTCTGGCTCACCCATGGCCAGTAGCACTTGCCCCAACATCTCCTTGGTGGCCGTGAGATAAATAGAGCCCTGCTTGTCGCCACTGACACCGATGATACCGGTGTACTCGCTGGCAGGTGTGGCGGTGGTTTCTGTGTGATAGGACGGCTTGATGTCCAAGTTGCCACCGATATTGGTAGCAAAATAATGGCGCAGGCTGTCGACAAAAATTTGTAGTTCAGCTTCTTTCATGGGCCTGGCTCCCCTGTCGGACGGTATCAACCCTGGGCTTCCTCAATGAGCTCTTCCAGTGCCGTGTTAATTTGGTCATCATCAAAGGGTTTGGTTAGAAAACCTTTGGCACCATTTTTCATCGCTTGGATCGTCGTGGCTTTATCAGAAAGCGAGGAAATCACGAGAATCATGACATCGGGCTTGAGGGCGACAAGGTGCTGCACGCACTCCACGCCATCCATTTCCGGCATGGTGAGGTCCATAGTGACCAACTCCGGCATCTCGCGTTTGAACACCTCTACCGCTTCTACGCCGTTGCTGGCAGTTAGGAAATCGGTGACTTGCTCTAGGGTGATGGAGCGTTGAATCTTGCGCTGCATCACCGTGGAGTCGTCAACAATCAGCATTTTCATAGAACATCCTCGGGTGATTTTTATGCGGCTTCATGGTTTTACATAAACGCCAGTCTTGTCAATGATTTTACTGCGGATGTGTGTTCGGAGTGGTGTGCATCTGCTTCAGACGGTATCCTTTGCCCTATTAATAAACGAGGAATCTTGTGCATGGAGAAGATGGCGATCAGTGACTTGATCGAAAGTCAGCTTCAGCAGGAAAAACAGCTGGAGAAGTTTTTCCGTACGGCGACACCGCAATCGTTAAAGGCACATCTGGCAACTATGCCTGCAGGTGTGTCGGAGCAAATTACATACCTCAATGCTGTTCTTAAAGTATTGAGTGAGCTAGATGTTCAGCCGGTGCAAGTTTTTTCACTGTTGGAAACGGTTCGCCCCATTATCTACGATAAATTCACGATGCTGACTTCCCGCTTCTTAGGACATTCAGCTGTATTTTCCCCGCGCATTCAGGAGTTGTTGGATCAGGCTGTTGCACTGTTAAATCACATGACATCCTCCTATGACAATGTGGTGGAGGAAACGCGTGCGCAAGGTGACAAGCAAATTTTTATCTTAGGCGCAGCTATTCAGCGCGCCATGGCGGATAAAACTTTTTTGCTGTACTGCTATCTCCAACTGTATTTGCCTGTGCCTCAACAGCTGTGGCGGCAATTTAATAAGCTGTATTTAATCGCAGCCGAAAATAAGTTACTGATTCAAACTACGCCAGACCCTTTAGTGTTTCCACGCAAACCACTCAATCTGCGTCAAATATATTTGTATGCAGCCATGCTCGATTGCTCAGATACACCGCATTTGAGTTGTAGTGATATTCGCACATTGTCAGAAGCGCTGAAAGATTGG
>JAWLAB010000008.1 GCA_041395665.1 Pseudomonadales bacterium | reverse complement strand
TGCCAAACAGCGATATTTCTTTGCTGGCGCGATCGGCGGCTACAGTAGCGCTGCGTTTACCGTCGGCGAGTATGGCTAAGTCGCCAAACACTTCACCGGGAGTAATAAAGTTGACAGGTAATGTGTTCGCGCCGACATCATCAGCAAAAACAGCGAGCTTCCCTTTCAGCACAAAGTACATCCAAGTATCAATGCTATCTTTTTTTAGAACGATTTCACCTGGATCAAATTCCACAATGCGCGAGTGACGCAAAAGAATGTCGTACTGCCAAGGCTCTGATTTCAGTACATCGCGATAGAACGGGATACTCGCCAGTAGCTTGTCGACTTTGTCGCGCGGCAAGCCGCTGATGGGTTTGATTTGCATGATGGAAGTATCAATATCGCAGTGAAAATAAACGCTGTCTCAAGTGTACACCAGCCCTACAATTTTTGAAGGGAAATGGTCGGCAAAAACTGTTGATGGTTACCCAAGATCGGCCAGCGGGTTGTGCGGTGTAGGGCATTGGAAATGCGCATCGACATAAGTCGTTGGAACATCGGTAATCGAGGCGAACTGCCAGCGTGGCTGTTTGTCTTTATCCACCAGTTGCGCGCGTACACCTTCGGGGAAATCGGGGTGTCGGCTGCATTGCACAGACAGAATCCACTCCATACGAAAAACATCGGCCAGTGATAAGTCTCGCCCGCGCACCAATTGCTGCTCCACAATGTGCGGGGTGGCAGGGCAGCCGTGCGTGAGGTTGTGTAGCGCGACCTGAAACCACGGCTCGTTGATGTTGAGTGTCGGCAAGTTGGCGACAGCACTCGGTAGTGATCCGCACACCGTGCGGATGTGATCACTGTGTTGCGTCAGTTGCGGAGTAGTGTGTGCGATCGGCATTGCCTTGAGTGCCGTAGTCAGCGCCGTGTTGTTGCTGGAGGCATCGGTGGACCAAGCAATGTCAGATAGCAGCGCGGAGAGTTGCTCAGCTGCTGCATCGTCCAGACAAAAATTAGCCATTCCCAATGTTAGTGCATCGGCAGCATTCCACTCGCAGCCGGTAATCCCCAGAAATAAGCCCAAGCCCTGCGGCAGTTGGTTGAGGAAGTGGCTGGCGCCGACATCGGGATAGAGGCCAATGTTGATCTCTGGCATCGCCATGCGCGTAGAAGGTGTAACAACACGGTGAGAGCAGCCCATAAAAAGCCCCAGCCCGCCACCCATGACAATGCCATGTCCCCACGCTAAAACGGGTTTGGGGTAGCGGTGCAGCAAGTAATCGAGGCGATATTCCTGCTCGAAGAATCGAGCGCAGTAGTCGTCGCCGTCGAGTATGCCTTGCCGCATGCGCCGCACATCGCCTCCCGCACAAAATCCTCGCCCTTCGCCACGCAGTACCACGCAGGCTATGTCGGTGCGAGCTGCCCATTGTTGTAGTTGTTGTAATGCGCCATGCGCCATGTCTAGCGTGAGTGCATTGAGCGTTTTGGGCGCATTCAATGTCAGCCAGCCGATTGAAAAACCATTGGGAAGTATTTGTTCGTGTGTATTAATCATGCAATGAGCGCCGTTGTAATTGCAGCGTAATCAGGGGTTTGGCGGCTACAATAGCACTTTGATCACCAATGACGGATATGCCATGAGTTTCATCAATCGTTTGCAACAATTTACGCGCGTAGTTTCGCTTTCAGTTGTGTCTATGTTGTGTGTTGAAGTGGTGCAGGCTGCTGAGCCCGTGCCTGCTCCGCCTGAGCTCAATGCCAAAGCGTGGGTGTTGATGGATGCAGCGAGCGGTGCAGTGTTGCTGGAGCGCAATCCAGATGAACGCATCCCACCGGCAAGTTTGACGAAGTTGATGACTAGCTATGTGTTATCGGCTGAAGTGGAATCGGGTCGTGTGCGCAATGAAGATGTCGTGCCGGTAAGCCCGCGTGCCTGGGCGCAAAGTCCAGATTTTGATGCAAAAAATAATGGCTCATCGCTGATGTTCATCGAGCCTAACAAACCCGTAACGCTGTTGGAGTTGCATCGCGGCATTATTATTTCTTCCGGCAATGACGCAACGGTTGCAGTGGCAGAGTATTTAGCGGGAACAGAAAGTGCTTTTGTTGATTTGATGAATCAGTACGCGAAAAAAATAGGCCTGACCAATACGCACTATGTCAACACGCACGGCTTAGATGCACAGGATCATTATTCTTCCGCTCGCGATTTGGCGATTTTGTCGCGCGATATTGTTAAAACAAAAGATTACCCGTTGCACAAAGAAAAAGAATTTGTCTACAACGGCATTAAGCAACAAAACCGTAATGGTTTGTTGTGGTCTGATCCTTCAGTCGATGGTTTGAAAACAGGTCACACAAATGGCTGTGGTTATTGTCTTGTGGTTTCAGCAAAGCGCGATGAAACGCGTTTAATTTCTGTGGTGCTCGGCGCACCGAGCATTAAAGAGCGGGAAGCACAATCCTCCGCATTACTCAATTACGGATTCCGTTTTTTCCAATCGGTAAATTTGTATCCTGCGGATGCAGTATTGGGTACACCGCGTGTTTGGGAAGGAGAAGCCGAGTCGATCACTGTGGTACCCGCGTCTGAGGTGTCTATGATTGTGCCGCGCAATGTAGCTGCTAGCCTCACGCACGAAGTAAAAATTGATAGCCCATTGATTGCGCCGATTACCGCAGGGCAAAAAGTAGGACAGATTGTGGTGAAGAACGGTGAAGAAGTATTGAAAACAATTGATGTTGTTGCGAAAGAAGAAGTGCAACGCGCTGGCTTCTTTGGTGCTATGTGGGACAAGTTAGTGCGTTTCTTTAGTGGTTTATTTGGTAAGCCGGTTTAATTTCGATGACGCAAGAGCCGCCAAAAATTGAGTTTCCCTGTCGCTATCCTGTCAAGGTGATGGGTGTGGCAGGTGATGAGTTTCGCAGTGCTACGGTGAGTATTTTTGAGAAACACGCCGGTGTGATTACGGAAACCGATATCACGATTCGCGCAAGCCAAGGCGGTAATTACGAAGCCATGACTATCATGATCACGGCGCAAGGTGTTGATCAATTGCAAGCTATTTTTGCTGACTTGAAAGGGCATCCTTTGGTGCGCATGGTGCTGTAGTTTTTTTGTGGTGATGTGAGTGAATGTGCTGTGACAGCGTTAATCGTGCGGCGTTTTAACGAAAGGCAAGAATATATTTCGCTATGGCAGCGCATGCAGCAATTCACAGTAACACGCGACGAAAAAACCAGCGATGAAATTTGGTTGCTCGAACACCAGCCTGTGTATACACAAGGTTTGGCGGGAAAAGCAGAGCATGTATTGTGTGCGGGCGATACGCCGGTTGTGCAAACAGATCGAGGAGGCCAAGTCACTTGGCACGGTCCAGGGCAATTGATGTTTTATACGCTGCTGGATGTGCGGCGTTTGAAATGGGGTGCTAGAACCTTGGTGAGTGCGCTGGAAAATCTATTGATTGATTATTTGGCTGAAAAAAATGTGTTGGCTTTTTCGCAGCGTAACGCTCCCGGTATTTATGTGCGTGATACAAATAATGAAATAGAAAAAATTGCATCATTGGGTTTGCGTATTACCCAGAAAGGCTGCTATCACGGAATGGCGATCAATATTTCTAATAAGCTAGAGCCTTTTGGTGGCATCAATCCCTGCGGCAAAGCGGGGCAGCGTGTTGTGCGCTTAGATCAGTTTTTAATACCGCTGCCAGACAAAAAAGAAATTGAAGAAGCATTGGTTGCTCGTTTTGCTGATGCATTGCATTGCTCACATTCAGAATGGTTTTATGTCTAATTCTTCACGCCATTTGCCTGTCGGAAAAAAACTACGCGATGCAGAAAAAGTGCGTCACGCAGAAGCACATGTCATCGCCAGTGATAATGCACAGCGCAAACCATCTTGGATTCGTGCGCGTATTCCTTCGGGTGCTGCGGTACAGCGAGTGCGCACAATTTTGCGTGATAGAAAATTAGCTACCGTGTGCGAAGAAGCAGCTTGCCCGAATTTGGGTGAGTGTTTTCACGGTGGTACCGCAACTTTCATGGTGATGGGTGAAATTTGTACGCGGCGCTGTCCGTTTTGTGATGTGGCACACGGCAGGCCACTGCCGTTGGATAAACAAGAACCGGTGCGTTTGGCGGAAGCGATTGCAGAACTCGGCTTGCGCTATGTGGTGATTACTTCGGTGGATCGCGATGATTTAGTCGATGGTGGTGCCGCGCATTTTGCAAACTGTATTCGCGAAGTGCGTCAACGCAGTCCAAATATTGTGGTGGAAACATTGGTGCCTGATTTTCGCAATCAATTGGATGTGGCTTTGCCGATATTGGTGCAACAGCCGCCCAATGTGCTCAATCACAATTTAGAAACGGTGCCTCGTTTATATAAAACCGTGAGGCCAGGTGCCATTTATTCTCACTCGCTGCAATTGTTAAAACAGTTTGGCGAAATGCAACCTGCTGTACCCACAAAATCTGGCTTGATGTTGGGCTTGGGTGAAACACTCGACGAAGTGAAAGCAGTATTAGAAGACTTGCGCACACACAATGTCTCTATGCTGACCTTGGGTCAATATTTGCAGCCGAGCAAAGCACATCTTCCAGTACAGCGTTTTGTCACACCGGAAGAATTTAATGCCTTGGCGGATGCGGCAAAACAGTTAGGGTTTTCGCAAGTGGCGAGCGGGCCGATGGTGCGTTCGTCGTATCATGCTGATCAGCAAGCGCATGCTGTGTTACATGAACAGTAAGTTGCTGATGTTGTTGGAGTAAAAAAATGAAGAGAATTGCTGCGGTTTTGTCGATTTTTTTTGCGGCGAGTGTATCGACTACTTACGCTGATATTGCTGTTATTGCTAACCGTAATATGCCTATTTCTACGGTTACAGTGGAGCAAGCAGCCGCGATATTCCTCAGTCAGCTAGATGTGTTAGCTGATGGCACACAACTGATTCCTGTTGACCAAGAAAATGAGCAAGTTGCACGGGAAGAGTTTTATAGCAAAGTGATTAAAAAAACGCCGTCAGAAATGAACGCTTATTGGTCGCGTCTGGTATTTTCTGGCGAGGGGCAGCCGCCTAAAAAAATTTCTGGTGATGCCGAAGTCATTGCACTAGTGAAAGCGAACCCTAATATTGTTGGTTATGTGGATGCCGCGACGGTCGACGATACTGTCAAAGTGCTGCTGACCATCCATTGATTTATGCGTTGCGCAGTTCCGCTTCGTTGAGCAGATGCATCATGATGCGACGGATGGCAAATGATTCACCGCTGCGTATAGCTAAGCGCAACTGATGTACATGACTGGCTTGTGCATCGGCGACAGAAGGCGGCATATCTTCTTCTTCCGGTTGAAAACGAATAGGGCTGCGCGTAGCGAGTAAATTGATGGCTTTGCTGGTTAGCACGGCTTGATCTATCGCTTCCTTGTTGATGACATCGACATAACGCAGCAGTCCAGCATCCGCAAGCCACACCATCGTACTAAAACAGGCGTTGTGCCTGTCGCTGTGCAGGCCATATTCATCGGGTTCATCAAAGCCCGAAATGTCGGCGACATACACGGTGTAAGGACGAGGAAAATATTGATACAGCACTAAAAGAATACGCGCAGCATCTTTATAAAAATCGTCAATATGGATGTCGCTCACCGAAAGTTCTCGCTCAATTATTGTCGATAGCTTTGAATGAAATCGGCAAATTGCTCGATAGCAAATTTCAAATCGTCTACGCGCGGCAAAACTACGATTCTAAAATGTTGCTGGTCTATCCAGTTAAAGCCGGATCCCTGCACAATTAGAATTTTTTTCTGGCGCAATAAATCCAACGCCAGTTGTTGATCATCTTTGATCGGATAAACAGCGGGATCCAATTTGGGGAACATATACAGCGCGCCCATCGGTTTAACGCAACTGACGCCGGGGATGTCATTCAACATTTTCCACGCAATATCGCGCTGCTCGCGCAAACGCCCTTGCGGCTGTGTGAACTCGTTGATGCTTTGATAGCCGCCCAACGCAGTTTGAATAGCAAATTGTGCGGGTACATTGGCGCATAAGCGCATGGACGCCAACATATCTAAGCCTTCGATGTAATCGCGCGCAACATATTTATTGCCGCTCAAAATCATCCAGCCGGAACGAAAACCCGCTAAGCGATAGGTTTTGGATAAACCATTGAATGTGACGCACAACACATCAGTAGCCAGCGTCGCCAGCGGCGTGTGCTTGGCATCTTCATAAAGAATTTTGTCGTAAATTTCATCGGCAAAAATAATCAAGCCGTGTTCGGTGGCGATATCAACAATTTGTTGCAGGATTGCTGGATCGTACACCGCGCCCGTAGGGTTGTTAGGATTGATAACGACAATCGCGCGCGTTTTCGGTGTGATTTTGCTGCGGATATCTTGAATATCTGGATTCCAGCCATTGCTCTCATCGCACAGATAATGCACGGGCTTGCCGCCAGCCAGTGAAGTGGAAGCTGTCCACAGTGGGTAGTCGGGCGTGGGGATCAAAATTTCGTCGCCGCTGTCGCACAAACCTTGCAGCGCCATGGCGATCATTTCGCTCACGCCATTGCCGAGGTAGATGTCGTTGATCTGCACGCCAGCGATCCCTAAACGCTGCGTCTCGTGCATGATGGCTTTGCGCGCCGCAAACATACCTTTCGATTCGCTATAGCCTTCCGCTTGCGGCAGGTTGTACACCACATCTTTCAGGATTTCGTCAGGTGCCATCAAACCAAACGGCGCAGGGTTGCCGATGTTCAGTTTCAGGATGCGCTGTCCCGCTTCTTCCATGCGATAGGCTTCTTCCAGCACGGGGCCGCGAATGTCGTAGCAGACACCATCCAATTTTTTTGATTTGCGAATTTCTTTCATGGTCGTGTTCCAGCGCAAGTTTGCGCGTAAGTGCAGTGCATAAAGGTAGAATTATTATACGCTGATGAGGGGCGTCTAATCTGATGATCTGGTTGAATGGTTGTGTTAACAAATAATTGGAAAAAGCGACTATGCAGACAGTTAGGCGTGGTTGCCTGCGTGGCGTTTGTTGTTATTGGTGTGCTTTTTCCTGATATCGCGTTTTTTCAACGCACGCTACAGCCTTCCAATATCCAGCCCTTGTTGAACAAACCTGCCAATTGGCAGGCGAGTTCGGCTGTGGTTCCCGTTTTTGATTCAGATGTTTTGCCATCAGATGGTTTCGATGATTTAAGTTCAGCGCGAACGCAGTTTGAGCCGGCGCACTATTTCATAGCGCGCGCTTTTCGCGATGGGCAGTCGCCGTGGTGGAATCCATATTCAGCGGCAGGCACGCTGGGTCCTGAGACATTGGTGGATGTGAAGTTTTCGCCGCATACACTGATCACTGTTTTTTTCTTTGATGCATCACCTGCAGGTTTTGATTTTAGCCTGCTGGCAATTTACTGCGTAGGTTTTTATTTCATGCTGCGTATTTGTTTGGATATTTTTCGAACAAACTTAGGTATGGCATTGCTGGGTGCGACAACTTATCTTTTGAATGGCTTTGCTGTGCCTAATTTGAATACCGGCATAGGTCAGCCCTATTTTTTATTTCCTCTCGTGTTGTTTGCCTTGCTGTGGTTTTGTCAGCGGCGTGATTTGGTATCTTGGCTGTTGGTGGTATTTGTGCATGCCGCCATCATGCTGGCCAATATCATGACGACTTTCATGTTGACGCTGATTGCGGTGCATGCTTTGAGCATGGCTTTTTATTTTGGTTGTGCAGGTGGCGTGCGGCAGGGCTGCAAAGAATTTCCGTTGTACTTTATGCAGATAGCCGCAGCGGTATTTTTTTCTATCGCTCTATTGGGATTTCTGTGGTTTCCTGTGGTGGATTCTTTTTTTGTCAGTGATATGGCGTCGGATTTTGCAGCGCGAAAGCTGCCTAAGCCAGTTGGTATAGAAAATCTGCTATCTATTTTTACGCCAGAACATTTTTGGGATTTTTTTGGACATGAAAGCCGTGTGGATTTGTATCCACAAGCGGCGCTTGAAACGCGAACATCACGCTTTTCTTATCTCGGCATCATTGCTTCGCTGGTTGCTGTCTGCGCCTTGGGCATAAAAAATCCTGCACAGAAAATGGTTGCTGTGGTTGGTGCTGTGCTAGTTGTTTTTTCGTACGCACGCATATTTGGGTTGGCTGGGTTTGTTGATTATCTGCCGGTTCTGCATTCCATCGGTAATCAATATTGGGGTTTGTTGGCTTCAGTCGTGTTGACGGTATTGGTCGTTTTCGGTGTGCAGAGTATCCGCGAAGGTAATATTCCCATTTTGGCGGTGATTGTTGTTTTGTTGTTGCAGGCAATAGGTATGCTCTATCTGTATAAGAAATTGGGCTTGCCTGAATCGCCTAAGCAGTTATTGCATGTGGGGATTGCTACGGCTTTGTGGGTAAGCGCGGTTCTATTTTTTATGTTTTTGAAAATGCGCTGGATTTCTAGCGGTATTTTGGCTGTTTTTATTACTGTTGCGCTGTTGCTAGAGCTGTTTGGCTATATGAATACCGCAAGGCCAATGCGTTATGGTATTGCCGATACCGAACCTAAAGTTGTGCAGTTCTTGCGTAAAAATATCGATGATGCACGCTTGCTCAATGTGGGTCAGCGAGATGTTTTATTTCCAGAATACGGTGCGCTGTTTGGTATTAAACAGGCTGGAACCATGAATGCAGGCTTGATGCCTTGGTATGAACAGTATTTTGATCGCTATTTTGGTAATGACACTTTTTTCTTTCTAGCTTTGGATGGTTCCACAACAAAAAAACGCAAAAAAACATCGCGCAAAGAATTTTTGTTTGATGCGGCCGCTTTGAATGCGGCGAGCATCAAATACATCCTCGTTTCGCGTGAAGCAGATGAGCAATATCGCCAAAATTTATTGCGTGCAGGTTATCCAATCGTCTATGAAGATGCTGGGGCACAAATTTTTGAAAACGCAGATTACTTGCCTTCGTTATCTTTGGTGGATGCATTATCAACGGAAACAGTTTTGCATCCGCGTCGCGTCGCAATAACAATTGATGAAATGCTGCTCGCTGCTGCGAAATCAGTCGGTGTGTCTGTGGTGAAAGACAGCGTTGATATCGAATCGGCAGAGGGTGTTTTGCAGAAGGTGTCGTCTAGCAATACAGAAGTATTGGCGAAAGTTTCCACATCGAAGCCAGCAGTGTTGGTGTTGTCGGATGTGTGGCATCCAGCGTGGCGTGCAACAGTGAATGGCGAGCCTGCGTATGTTGGACGCGTGAATGAAGCCTTTCGCGGTGTTGTGTTGCCAGCCGGAGAACACGCAGTGCGTTTTTATTACGATCCGCCGACTCTGCGTTATGGTATTCGTACCAGTATCGTAGCGAGTATTATTTTTGTGATGTTATTGATAAGAGCATTGACAAGAAGGAGAGCAATCAATGAACGACGAACATCTCACACCTGAGCAATTTCATATTTGTCGTGAAAAAGGCACCGAAAGAGCGTTTACTGGCAAATATTGGGATTGCAAAGAGGATGGAATTTATCATTGCGTTTGTTGCAATAGCGTGTTGTTTGATAGCCAAACCAAATACTATTCTGGCAGCGGTTGGCCGAGTTTTTGGCAGCCGTTGATAGCAAGCGCGGTGACCGAGCATCGCGACACCGCGCACGGCATGATACGCACAGAAGTGGTGTGCGCTGCTTGTGCCGCGCACTTGGGGCATGTGTTTGAAGATGGTCCAGCACCCACTGGTTTGCGTTACTGTATCAACTCGGCGTCTTTGCAATTACAGCCGCGATAAAATCAAAATAGAAAAGAAAAAATAAAAAAGACAGATAAAAGAACAAAAAAATAAAACAGGATGAAAAAGATGAGCAATGTATTGGATTTTTCTGCAACTGCGATTGATGGCGCACAGGTTGATTTGTCGCAATATCGCGGCAAAGTGTTGTTGATCGTCAATACCGCCAGCAAGTGCGGCTTCACGCCGCAGTATCAGGGCTTGCAGCAATTATTTTCACAATATGAAGACAAAGGTTTTGCGGTGTTGGGTTTTCCTTGCGATCAATTCGGTCATCAAGAGCCAGGGACGGAAGCGGAAATAGGCAGTTTTTGTGAGCGCAATTTTGGTGTGAGTTTCCCTCTGTTTGCCAAGATCGAAGTCAACGGTAAGGGCGCGCATCCGCTGTTCGCTCATCTCAAAGCAGCAGCGCCTGGCATTTTGGGCAGCGAGGCTATCAAGTGGAACTTCACCAAGTTTCTGGTGGATCGAGAGGGGCGTGTCGTGGCGCGTTTTGCTCCCGCGACCACGCCCAGCGCCATCACTAAAGAGATAGAGAAGCTGCTGTAACGGGGTTTCAGGTTTACAATGCGCGCCGTTTCAGGCGAGTGAGAGGCAGTGTCATGGCGGCGGCAAAAGGCGGCAAATCAGCAAAATCAACCAGCAAATCCGGCATCCAGAAAGTGGTGCTGGCTTATTCTGGCGGTTTGGATACCTCCATCATTCTCAAATGGTTACAGCAGGAATACGGCTGCGAAGTGGTGACTTTCACGGCGGATATCGGTCAAGGCGAAGAGCTGGAGCCGGCGCGTGAAAAAGCCAAAGCCATGGGCATCAAACAAATTTATATCGATGATTTACGCGAAGAATTTGTGCGCGATTTTGTGTTCCCGATGTTTCGCGCCAACGCGATTTATGAAGGCGAGTACCTGCTCGGTACTTCAATTGCGCGCCCATTAATTGCTAAACGCTTGATTGAAATTGCCAACGAAACAGGTGCAGATGCGATCTCGCACGGCGCAACTGGCAAAGGCAATGACCAAGTGCGTTTTGAGTTGGGTGCTTATGCCTTGAAGCCGGGCGTAAAAGTGATTGCACCGTGGCGCGAGTGGAATCTCACTTCGCGTGAAACGCTGATGGCTTATGCCAAGAAACATAAAATCCCTGTCGATTTTGCCAAAGCCGGTAAAAAATCGCCGTACTCAATGGATGCAAATTTGCTGCACATTTCTTACGAAGGTGGCGGTTTGGAAGATCCGTGGTGGGAGCCAGAAGAAGATATGTGGCGCTGGACGGTCTCACCAGAAAAAGCGCCCGATCAGCCGGAATACATCGAGCTCACTTACAAAAAAGGTGACATCGTTGCCATCAACGGCAAAAAATTATTGCCTGCCAAAGTGTTAGCACAATTGAATGCGCTGGGCGGCAAACACGGTATTGGTCGTTTGGATTTGGTAGAAAACCGTTATGTCGGCATGAAGTCGCGCGGCGCGTATGAAACACCGGGCGGTACCATCATGTTGAAAGCGCATCGCGCGATTGAATCTATCACTTTGGATCGCGAAGTTGCGCATTTGAAAGATGAATTGATGCCGCGTTACGCCTCACTGGTTTACACCGGTTATTGGTGGAGCCCTGAGCGTTTGATGCTGCAAAAAATGATCGACGATTCACAGCAATTTGTGAACGGCGTGGTGCGTGTGAAATTGTACAAAGGCAATGTCACCATCGCCGGTCGTCAATCGGATGATTCTATTTTCGATGCCAATATTGCCACTTTTGAAGACGACGGCGGAGCGTACAACCAAAAAGATGCAGAAGGTTTTATCAAATTGAATGCATTGCGCTTACGGATTCAAGCCTTGAAAGGGCGCAAGTTGCGTTGATCTCTCCGCGTCAATATCTCCTCCTGCGAAGTAGGGGGAGTGGCGCGTAGCGCCGAGGGGGTCAGATGCTCGCGCAATAGCGGAAGGCATTGCCAGCTCAAGCCTCCCATTGCTACAGTTCCGCGCATATAAGCAAAAGAAAAAATAAGGAACTGCTGTGCCCCGCATCCGCCACTTACTCGCCTTCACTTTTGCGCTGACTTGCTCGGCTGCGCTTCGCGCCGCCCCGGGTGATCTCGATGCCTCGTTTGGTGGTGGGGATGGCTGGGTGAGTACGGGGTTTCAAAACAACAGCAATGCTGTTGGGCGCGCAGTCATCCAACAAGCTGACGGCAAGTTAGTGGTAGCGGGTTACAACAACTATGATTTTGCATTAGTACGCTATAACGCTGACGGCTCTCTAGATACTTCGTTTGATGGAGATGGAAAGGTAACGACCACAATTGGAGCTGGCGGCCGAGCCTATTCCGTTATCCAACAAATGGACGGCAAGCTGGTTGTGGCTGGCTACAACGGTGATGGTTTTAACGGCTATATTGCTCTAGCGCGTTACAACGCAGACGGCTCTTTAGATGCTTCATTCGATGGTGACGGCATACTCAGCACGGCAATTGGCCTGCCGCGTGACGATCGGGCTTACTCTGTAATTCAGCAGACTGACGGCAAGTTGGTTGTAGCAGGCTCCAGCTACAACAATGGCAGATATTGGGGGGAAGACTGGGACAGACAGGAAATTGCACTGGTTCGCTATAACGAGGATGGCTCGTTGGATACTTCGTTTGATGGTGATGGCAAGCTCACCATAACTGTAGGCGGGGAGTTTAATGCCGCTACCTCGGTGATTCAGCAGAGCGATGGCAAGTTGGTGGTGGCTGGCTTTAACACCGATGACCGTGTTACCACAGACTTTGCGCTAGTGCGCTATAACGAAGATGGTTCGTTGGATACCTCGTTTGATAGTGACGGTGTACTCACTACCGAGATTGGCTCGAGTGACGATACGGCTTTCTCAATGATTCAGCAAGCCGATGGCAAGTTGGTGGTGTCGGGTTTCAGTCGTCACTTTAGCAATGGTCTTAATGACGATTTTGCGCTGGTGCGTTACAACACTGATGGCTCGCTGGATACCTCGTTCGGCAGTGGAGGCAAGCTCACCACAGCGATTGGCACGAATGTTGATTATGGGCAATCAGTCATCCAGCAAAGCGATGGCAAGCTGGTGGTGGCTGGTTCTAGCTACAGCGACAATCTTGATCTCGCACTAGCGCGTTACAACGCAAATGGCTCGTTGGATGCCAGTTTCGGTAACGGCGGCAAGCTTATCACAGCAATTAGCAGTGCTAATGATTATGGCTACTCAATTATTCAGCAGGCGAATGGCCGGTTGGTTGTCGCGGGTTACGCAGCAGGTATGCCGACCGGTCAAGAGTTCGTGGTAGCGCGTTACGAAAGTGGTCAACCGGATACTGACAGTGATGGCGTTATAGATGCGTTGGATAACTTTCCATTCGATACTGATAACGATGGTATTGATAACGATGCGGATACGGATGATGACAACGACACAGTAGTCGATGCCTCTGACAACTGCCCATTTCTAGCAAACTCAGTTCAAACCAACACCGACGGTGACGGCCAAGGCGATGCCTGCGATAGCGATGATGATGGCGATTCAGTAGCTGACTCATCCGACAACTGCCCACTCATCGCCAACACCAACCAACTCGATTGGGACGGTGACGGTTTGGGCGACAAATGCGATGACCCCGTGCCACTGCCAGAAGATACAGTGGGAGGTTTGAAAAAAGACAACACAGGCAAAGCAGTGGCATTTGCCGGCGACTTCAATGGCGATGGCTACGGCGATTATGTGATCGGCATCGTTGGCTATGACATTCCTGCCGCACCACCTGCTAGAGCCATCAGCAATGCAGGCCGCGCGGTGGTGGTTTCAGGCATGAATGGCAGCATCTTGGCTGCGCTAAACGGCACAGCGGCGTCGGAGGCTTTGGGCTCGGCCGTTGCTGGCGGTGCGGATATCGATGGCAACGGTTTTGACGATGTAGTTATCGGCTCGCCAAACGCCAGTAAAACAAAAGTGGGCAGTGTGACGGTGCTGTACGGCCCCGATGGTTCGCGCTCTGCGGTAATCAATGGCACAGAAGCCAGAAGCTTGTTTGGATCATCACTGGCGGTGGGCGATGTGAATGGCGACGGCTATGCCGATGTAGTGGTTGGCGCGCCGAAAGCCGCAAACCCTCTTGGCCCAAAACGCTTAACCATGGCAGGCAGTGTGACGGTGTATTCCGGTGATAGCTTGACTCCACTCGGCACGCCGTACTACGGCGCCACAGCGGGCGCGCTTGCCGGTACGGCCGTGGCCGTGGGTGATTTCAATGGTGCAGGTGGCGCAGAAGTGGTTGTTGGCGCACCCAATGACGACACCTACACCAACGATGTGCGCCCGAAAAAATTAACGGATGTCGGCAGCGTGAAGGTATACACCTACGGCGAAGTGGAACCGATCTACACGCAATACGGCCAAGTGACGAAAGACAACTTGGGCAAAGCGCTAGCCGCAGGCGGTGATGTGAATGGCGATGGTGTGGCTGATATTTTGGCTGGCGCCCCTGGGTTGGATCATCCAACCGATAGAAAACTGAGAGATGTGGGCGGCTTTGCTGTGCTGTACGGCAGCAACAACGGCACCTATCAACAACCAGTGTTTGCGTTGGGTAGCAATCCGCGTTCCGGTTTGGGCTCTGTAGTAGCGCTGGGCGATGTGAACGGTGATGGTCGCGCAGACTTGATTGTCAGCGCACCTCTGGACGACAAGCCAACGAGTAACCCTAAAAAGCCAATCATGGATACGGGTAGTGTGTCTGTGTTTGATGGCGTTAGCTTGAGCGCCATCGGCACAACACAGTACGGCGCTGTATCAAAAGATGGCTTTGGCAATGCCATTGGCGCTGGCGATCTCAACAACGACGGTTATGCAGACCTCATCATCGGCATCCCCGGCTTTGACACAAGCATCTTGGTGAACGGCAGATCGCGTGTATTGAGAGATGCGGGTAAGGCGCAAGTGCTGAGCGGGGCGGGGTTGCTGTGACCCCTTCGTCACTGCGTGACACCTCCCCTATGACGCATAGGGGAGGCTGGTTCCCCTCCTACTGCAAAAGTAGGGGGCGTAGAGCGCCAATGCTTACGCCCCTTCCTCCACCAACGCCGCAATCGCTGCCAGCGCCTCTGGATCTTGCTCTTTCAGTTTGTTGGCGATGGTGTGCTGGAAGAAGTAGCGGAAGTCTGCGCTTTCCTGCGCGCTGTACAAATTATCCGCACCGGGCAACACAGGGGTTTGGTAGGGCTTGCTGCCGTCTACCAACATGGCGTGAATTTCGCCATTGCACTGCAATTGCCAACTAATCACTTCCGTGAGCAGCAGGGTGTTGGGTTGCTGTGATGCCAGTACTGCATGAGTGCCGATGTTGTCGGGAATTTCCTGCACCACTTCGCGCTCGTGGCTGCAATGAAATTGGTAGTAGCTTGCGCTGGTTTCCAATTCGATAATTTTGTGTTCCGGCGCATCAAAAAAGATTTCGTCGATGCCTGGATCGTAGTAGCCCTCAAAATGCCCTTCCAGTGGATCTTCAATCTCTGGGCAGGGCACGATGCTTTTCATCCAAGGCACTAAACCCACCACTTCGCCATCTTCGCGCAGCGCCCAACAGAGGATGCGCAGCGAAAAAAACTTCCCTGGATGCGAGCTGTTGCTGTACAGCATTTCCAAGCCGTCGAGTTCGGGCGCGAGGCGGATAAATTGCGAGGGAGAAGGACGCTGCCGCGCTTTGTGCGCGAGAAAGTCGATGACATTGCTGGCTGTGCCGGTTTCAGGATGGTCAGGCTTACGCATGGCTACCTCCGAAGGTGGAATAAGCGCGTGGCGACTGCGCGATAGGGCGCAGCCCTGTAAACTGTGTTCCACTGGTTTCACACTACCGATATTTGTAGCAAACCACAATACTTGCCGTTACAGAATCACATAAACCACTTCATGTTGTCTTTTTGCCAGAATTCAAGCCTGCCGATGGCTGCGGATATCGAACGCGTTTTTAACGCGGTGTTTGCCGATGCGTGGAATACCGTGTTGATCGGCGGTGCGGCAGAGCCGTTTTATCGTCCGGCGGATGCAGACGATGCGCGCCATCGCATTTTTTATCGCGAGAATTTTGTATCGAGCAGTTTGCATGAAGTAGCGCATTGGATGGTGGCGGGGGAAGCGCGCCGCCTGCTGCCCGATTGGGGCTATTGGTACGTGCCGGATGGTCGCGATGCAGCGCAACAACAAGTGTTCGAACAAGTAGAAGTGAAGCCGCAGGCACTGGAGTGGCTGCTGCATGCAGCGTGTGGTCTGCGCTTTCGCGTGAGCTTGGATAATTTGAGTGAAGGTGCGGGCGACGGTAAAGATTTTAAAGATCGCGTGCATGCACAAGCCTGCCAATATTTGCGCGAAGGTGTGCACGAGCGCATGCAGATTTTTTATGCAGCGTTGGCACAAGAATTTGGTGGCGTGGCGATGTCTGCGCTGTCATTGTCGCGAAAATCTTTGGATTAAAAAATTGAGAAAGCAATGAAAATTGTCATCGATGAAAATATCGCTTACGCCAAACATTTTTTTTCGCATTTTGGCGAATTGGTTTTTTTAGCAGGGCGAAGTATTTCAGCAGCGGATGTGCGTGATGCGGATATGCTATTAGTGCGTTCTGTGACTAATGTTGATCAAAATTTGTTAGCAGGCAGCGCCGTAAAATTTGTTGGTAGTTGTACGATAGGTACAGATCATGTCGATCTGGACTATCTCAAAAAAGAAGGCATTCATTTTGCTTTTGCACCAGGCTGCAACGCGCAAGCGGTAGTGGAATATGTGCTTGCTGCACTGAATGGCTTGCAAGTGGATTTGAAAACCGCGCGTGTCGGTGTGGTGGGCTGCGGTAATGTTGGAGGGCGTTTATTGCGCTGCTTGCGTAAGTTGGGTGTAAATGCGGTTGGCAACGATCCATTTTTATCCAATACGGATTTTCCATTGGTGGATTTAGAGGCAGTGATGCAGTGCGATGTGATTTGCCTGCACACGCCGCTGACAAAAACGGGCGAACATCCTACGCATCATTTATTCAATGCCGAGCGTATCCATCAGTTAAAAGCGGGAACAGTTTTGCTGAATGCTGGGCGCGGTGCCGTGATTGATAATGCAGCATTGCTGCAGCGCTTGGAGCAACAGCAAGATCTGCAAGTAGCGTTGGATGTATGGGAAAACGAACCGAAAATTAACGGTGATTTATTGGCACAAGTGGCTATCGGCACACCGCATATTGCCGGTTACAGCGCGGAAGGAAAATTGCGCGGCACAGAAATGGTTTATGAGGCGCTGTGTGCATTTCTCCAGCAAGCACCCAGCGTTGCGCCTGTCGTATTGGATGGCGACATAAAGCCGTACGAAATTTTTGAAGACGATGCCGCGCTGCGTGAGCAATATCCGGTGGATGGCGCATTGGCGTTTGATCGCTTGCGCAAGTTTTATCACCCGCGCCGCAAATGCGGTCTCTGAGTGTTTTTAGATTGCCAAACCTAATCGTGCTGGCTAGAGTGACGCCGCTTTTATTGATGCCTACCTTGCTATGACGCCTCTGCAACGCTACCAACAAGATTTGCTGCGACCGGATTTTGTCGCCGACGCCGCACAAAAAATTGCGGTGGAACATTTACAGCGTTTGTATGACGAGCTGATGGCATCGCGCAATGACGGCAATGTGTTCGCGCGTTTATTGCGCCGCCATAACAAGCCCTGTCGCGGTTTGTATTTTTGGGGCGGCGTAGGGCGCGGCAAAACCTATTTGATGGACACTTTTTTCGAGGCGCTGCCCTTTCCGCAAAAAATGCGTCTGCATTTCCATCGTTTTATGCGCCGCGTGCATCAAGAATTGCGCACGCTGAAAGATCAGAAAAACCCGTTGGATGTCGTGGCGGATCGTTTGGCTAAAGAAACGCGCATCCTATGTTTTGACGAATTTTTTGTCTCGGATATTGCCGACGCAATGATACTCGGCAACTTGATGGAAAAACTGTTTGCGCGCGGCGTGAGTTTGGTGGCGACCTCCAATATTGTTCCTGATCGTTTGTACGAAAATGGCTTGCAACGCGAACGCTTTTTGCCAGCGATTGCCGTGTTGAAAGCAAATGTGGATGTGGTGAATGTGGATAGCGGCACGGATTACCGCTTGCGCACGCTGGAGCAGGCGAAGCTGTATCACTGGCCTTTGGATGCGGCAGTGGACACCATGTTGTCGGACAACTTTGCTGTGCTGTCGAATCGTTTATGGCGCGAGCAAGTGGATCTGGAAGTGGAAGGGCGCATTATTCCTGCGCGCCGTGAAGCGGAAGGTATTGTGTGGTTTGATTTTGCCGCGCTGTGCGATGGTCCGCGCTCGCAGAATGACTACATTGATCTGGCGAGCGAGTACCACACGGTGCTGTTGTCCAATGTGCCGGCGTTGCACAAAGGCATTGATGATCAAGTGCGCCGCTTCATCAATCTGGTTGATGAGTTTTACGATCGCAATGTGAAGTTAATTATCTCTGCCGAGAAACCACTGGAATCACTCTACAGCGGCGGCCGTCTCACTTTTGAATTTCAACGCACGCAGAGCCGTTTGTTGGAGATGCAATCTCATGAATATTTGGCACGCGAACACCATCCTTAGCCATTGATTTCATTGTCTGAAATGCCCCTTTCTGGTAGGCTGACTTCCCGTCTTTGAGGTGATTTGCGCCGCTGTTTTTCCTCTACCGCGCAGCACCTAGTCAAAACAATTCATTAGCGAATAGCGTGTCCAGTTGCTTTCTAAGTGGCTGGAATGCAAGGGTTTTTTATGACGCGTTTTATTTTTGTCACTGGCGGCGTGGTGTCTTCTCTCGGCAAGGGGATCGCTTCTGCGTCACTGGGTGCCATCCTTGAAGCGCGTGGCTTCAAGGTCACTATCATGAAGTTGGATCCGTACTTGAATGTGGATCCAGGCACCATGAGTCCATTCCAGCACGGTGAGGTTTATGTCACCGAAGACGGTGCCGAAACCGATCTCGATCTCGGTCACTACGAACGCTTCCTGCGCACACGCATGAGCCAGCGCAACAACTTCACCACCGGCCGTGTGTACGAAACCATTTTGCGCAAAGAGCGCCGTGGCGATTACCTCGGCGGCACGGTGCAAGTCATCCCGCATGTCACCGATGAAATCAAACGCCGTGTGTTGGAAGGCGCGGGCGATGCGGATATCGCCTTGGTAGAAATCGGCGGCACGGTCGGCGATATCGAATCACAACCGTTTCTGGAAGCGGTGCGTCAATTGCGCGTGGAATTGGGCAGCAATCGCTCACTGTTGATGCACTTAACGCTAGTGCCTTACATCGCCACTGCCGGCGAAGTGAAAACCAAACCGACACAACATTCGGTGAAAGAATTGCGTTCGATTGGTTTGCAGCCGGATATTTTGTTGTGCCGCTCTGAAATCGAAGTGGACGAAGATTCGCGCCGCAAAATCGCGCTGTTTACCAATGTTGATTTCCGCGCCGTTGTCGCGCTGCCCGATGCAAAAACCATTTATGCGATTCCGCGCTTGCTGCACGAACGCAACTTGGATGACATCGTGGTGGAGAAATTGCATTTGCAAGCCAAGCCTTGTGATCTCGGTGAATGGGATCGCGTGGTAGACGGTTTGATGAAACCGCAGCACGAAGTCACTGTGGCGATGGTCGGCAAATACATGGAATTGCTCGATGCGTACAAATCGCTCAATGAGTCTTTGATGCACGCCGGTATTCATACCTCTACCAAAGTGACAGTGCGTTACATTGACTCCGAAACCGTTACGCCAGAAACCGTAGAAAAATTGCTCGGCGATGTCGACGCGATTTTGGTACCGGGTGGTTTTGGTATTCGCGGTGTGGAAGGAAAAATTCTCACAGTAAATTTTGCGCGCACCCGAAAAATTCCGTACCTCGGTATTTGTTTGGGCATGCAAGTTGCGGTGATTGAATTCGCGCGCAATGTGTTGGGTCTGGCAAAAGCCAATAGCACTGAGTTTGATAGTCACACGCCAGATGCAGTCATTGGTTTGATTACGGAATGGAAAGATGCCTCTGGCGCAGTTGAGCAGCGCAACGAAGATTCTGATTTAGGTGGCACGATGCGTTTAGGCGCACAAGTGTGTCATTTAGTGGAAGGCTCACTGGCACGCACGGTGTACGGCGCAGGACAAATTCGCGAGCGTCATCGTCATCGCTACGAAGTAAATAATCACTATGTCGAAAAATTAAAGCAGGCCGGTTTGCGTTTTGGTGGTTTGTCGGAAGATCGCACTTTGGTGGAAATGATCGAAATTCCCGATCACCCTTGGTTTGTTGCTTGTCAGTTCCATCCTGAATTTACTTCGACGCCGCGTGATGGGCATCCGTTGTTCCGTCACTATGTAGAAGCAGCGTTGGCGTATCAGCAAGGACAGCAAGAACAGAAAGGAAAGCAAGAACAGAAAGGAAAGCAACAATGACAGCGCAAAAAACGGTCAGCATGTCTAGCATTGATGTCGCCAACGATAAACCGTTTGTGCTGTTTGGCGGCATGAATGTGTTGGAATCGCGCGACATGGCGCTGCAAGTGGCAGAGGCATATGTCAAAGTTACTGCGAAGCTTGGCATTCCTTATGTGTTCAAAGCCTCGTTTGATAAAGCTAATCGTTCGTCGATGTTTTCTTTTCGCGGTCCTGGCTTGGATGAAGGCTTAAAAATTTTTCAAGAAATCAAAAAAACTTTTGGCGTGCCGGTGATTACTGATGTGCACGAGCCAGAGCAGTGCGCACCAGCGGCAGAAGTGTGCGATGTGATTCAGTTGCCAGCTTTTTTGTCGCGCCAAACCGATTTAGTGGTGGCGATGGCAAAAACTAAAGCGGCGATCAATATCAAAAAAGCGCAATTTCTTGCGCCGCATGAAATGCAACACATTCTGAAAAAATGTAACGAAGCGGGCAATGACCGCTTGATGTTGTGCGAGCGCGGTTCGTGTTTTGGTTACAACAATTTAGTGGTGGATATGCTTGGTTTCGGCATCATGAAACAAATGGGTTATCCCGTAATTTTTGATGTGACCCACAGCCTGCAAATGCCAGGCGGTCGCGCCGATTCTGCCGGCGGTCGCCGTCAACAAGTAGTGGAATTGGGTCGCGCGGGCATGTCGCAAGGTATTGCTGGTTTGTTTCTTGAAGCGCATCCCGATCCCGATAAAGCAAAATGCGACGGCCCTTGTGCACTGCCACTCGATAAATTAGAAGCTTTTCTCAGTCAAATGAAAGCGGTGGATGATTTAGTCAAAAATCTTCCCGCACTCACTATTGCGTAATTTCAAGGAGATTTCCTATGAGTAAAATTATCGACATCAAAGCGTTTGAAGTTTTAGATTCACGCGGCAACCCAACGGTGATGGCAGAAGTCACGGTGGAAGGTGGCTTTGTCGGTAGCGCCTGCGCGCCTTCTGGTGCGTCAACGGGTTCGCGCGAAGCGTTGGAATTGCGCGATGGTGATAAAGCGCGTTATCTCGGCAAAGGTGTGTTGAAAGCGGTAGCGAATATCAACACCACGATTCGTGATTTGCTGTTGGGAAAAAATGCCAGTGAGCAGCGCAACATCGACAAAATTATGATTGACGCTGACGGCACAGAAAACAAAGCCAAGCTCGGCGCCAACGCCATTCTTGCGGTTTCTTTAGCTGCGGCAAAAGCAGCGGCGGCAGCAAAAAATATTCCGCTGTACCAACATATCGCTGAAATTAACGGCACGCCCAATCAATACAGCATGCCAGTGCCGATGATGAACATTATTAACGGCGGCGAACACGCTGACAATAATGTTGATATTCAAGAGTTTATGGTGCAGCCCGTCGGCGCGCCCAATTTTGCAGAAGCATTGCGCTGGGGCGCGGAAATTTTTCACGCACTGAAAAAAGTATTGCAGGCGAAAGGTCTGAATACAGCCGTGGGTGATGAAGGCGGTTTTGCACCTAACTTGTCATCTAATGCGGAAGCGCTGGCGGTGATTAAAGAAGCGGTGGCGAATGCTGGCTATCAATTGGGTAAAGATGTGACGCTGGCGCTC
Source organism: Pseudomonadales bacterium (assembly GCA_041395665.1). Taxonomy (NCBI): domain Bacteria; kingdom Pseudomonadati; phylum Pseudomonadota; class Gammaproteobacteria; order Pseudomonadales; species Pseudomonadales bacterium. Next base: position 67,821 of record JAWLAB010000008.1, on the reverse strand, counting down.
GATTGTGCCTCATCTGAGTTTTACAAAGATGGCAAATATGTTTTGGCGGGCGAAAACAAATCCTTTGATTCAGCGGGCTTTGCGGATTATCTCTCTGGTTTGTGCAATGACTATCCCATTATCTCGATTGAAGATGGTCAAGATGAAAGTGATTGGGCTGGCTGGAAATTGCAAACCGAAAAGCTGGGCGCAAAAGTGCAATTGGTGGGCGATGACTTGTTTGTCACCAACACTAAAATTTTGAAAGAAGGTATCGAAAAAGGTATCGCCAATTCTATCTTGATCAAGTTCAATCAAATTGGTTCTTTGAGTGAAACTTTGGATGCAATTGCGATGGCGAAAAAAGCGGGCTACACCGCAGTCATTTCGCATCGCTCTGGCGAAACAGAAGACAGCACCATTGCCGATCTCGCGGTGGCGACGGCTGCCGGTCAAATCAAAACCGGTTCACTGTGCCGTTCTGATCGCGTGGCGAAGTACAACCGTTTGCTGCGCATCGAAGCAGAACTGGGCAGTAAAGCGCCGTATCGCGGTCGCGCAGAGTTTCGCGCTTAATTGCGGCTTGACCCACAATGAAATGGGTCGTTTTGATTTTGCTGGTGTTGCTGGGCTTCCTGCAGTACCGCCTGTGGGTGGGTGAAGGAAGCTTGGCGCAAATTGCCGAATTGAAACGCGATATTCAACAACAGCAATTAGAAAACGCACATTTGCGTTCGCGCAATCAAGCCTTGGCTTCAGAAATTGAGGCGCTTAAAAACGGCAGCAGTGTGGAAGATCGTGCGCGCCGTGATATGGGCATGATTCATAAAGATGAAACCTTCGTGTTGATTGTTGATGAGCAGGAAAAAGCGCGCAATGGCAACAAACAGCGTTGAACCGCATTTGTTTGCTGTGATTCCTGCAGCGGGTTCTGGCAGTCGTTTTGATGCGGACGAGCTCAAACAATATGCCTTGTTGCATGCAACGACGGTGTTGGAGCGCAGTGCAGCAATACTGCTAAAACTACCCGCACTAAAAAAATTGGTGATAGCGATACATACTAATGACACGCGTGCTGCGTCGTTGTCTGGCTTGCAAGATGCACGCGTGCAATTTGTTGTGGGTGGAGAAACGCGCGCAGATTCTGTGTTGTCTGCATTGACGGCTTTGCAAAGTGTTGCAGCAGATGATGATTGGGTGTTGGTGCACGATGCAGCGCGCCCCTGCCTCACAGAAAAACATTTACGCCTGTTGATTGATACGCTGTCACAGGATGCAGTGGGCGGTATTTTGGCAGTGCCGACGACGGATACTTTGAAGCAAGTGGAGAATAGCGCGGTTACTAAAACTGTAGATCGCAGCGCAATTTGGCAAGCGCAAACACCGCAGATGTTTCGTTTCAAATTATTGTTCGATGCACTACAGCAGGCTCGCATCGAGAAAAAAAATATTACGGATGAAGCGTCAGCGTTGGAGTTGGTGGGGCATGCAGTGAAAATCGTGGAAGGCACACGCAGCAATATCAAAATCACTTATCCAGAAGATTTATCCTTAGCGGCGTTTTATCTTGAGCGTGGTGAGTCGGTATGAAAATACGCATCGGGCAAGGTTACGATGTGCATCGTTTTGGTGAAGGCGATCATGTGATGTTGTGCGGTGTTGCTGTGCCGCATGAGCAAGGTTTGATTGCACATTCAGATGGCGATGTTGCGTTGCACGCTTTGTGTGATGCGCTGCTCGGCGCGTTAGCGCTCGGTGATATAGGTCAACATTTTCCTGACACGGATGCAGCGTACAAAGGCGCAGACAGTTGTGCTTTGTTGCAGCGTGTTTATCAATTGATTAGTGAAAAAGGTTGGCGCTTGAGTAATGCAGATATCACCATCATCGCGCAAGCGCCGAAAGTGTTGCCGTATCGCGAGCAAATGCAGCAGCGCGTTGCGCAAGTGATGAGCGTTGCGTTGGATCAAATCAGCGTCAAAGCCACCACTACAGAAAAGTTGGGTTTTGAAGGGCGCAAAGAAGGCATTGTGGCACAAGCAGTTGTGTTACTCGAATCACTTTCTCCATAAACCTTCTTATGCAAAAACCGTTGTTCGATTTGCAATTCCCTCACGCGTTTCCTGAGCTGGATATTCACGCTATTTTTCGCCAGCAGCCGAGCGATTTTTTTGTCGATGAACAGCTTGGTTTTGTATTGTCGGGCGAAGGTGAACACTTGTGTTTGCATATCGAGAAAACCGAACAAAATACCGTGTTCGTTGCCAAGCAGTTGGCAGAGTGGGCCGGTATCAAATTAATGGATGTCGGCTACTGCGGTTTAAAAGATCGCCGCGCGATTACACGGCAGTGGTTCAGTTTGTATATCGGCAAACGCGTGTTGGATGCATCGCAGTTGCAACTAGAAGGCTGCACGGTTTTGGCGACAAACATGCATCACTGTAAGTTGCGCCGAGGCATACACGCGGGCAATGCGTTTGTGATTCGTTTGCGCGATGTGCAGGGCGATGTCGATGCATTGGAACAGCGCTGGCAGCAAGTGGTGGCGCAGGGCGTGCCGAATTATTTTGGTGAGCAGCGCTTTGGGCGCGGTGGCAGTAATTTGCAGCAGGCGGAGGCATTGTTGCCAGTGCATGCCAAGCAGTGGCGCGAGCGCAAACATCAATTTGCGGTCTCTGCCTTGCGCTCGTGGTTGTTCAATCGCGTGTTAGCGGATCGCGTGCAAGCAGGCGATTGGCGGCAGTGCGTGGAGGGCGATCCGGAAGTGGTGGCCTCTGCTCCTTTATGGGGTCGCGGTCGCGCTAAAAGTCAGGGAGAGTTGGCAGTGCGCGAGCAAAACTTGTTAGCACCGTACGCAGCGTTCTGTGAAAAGCTGGAGCATGTGGGCTTGCAACAAGAAAGGCGAGCGCTGTTATTGCCCGTTGCTGAGGCGCACTTTCAGCGCGAACAAAATGATGTAGTGTTGTGCTTTACATTGCCTGTAGGTACTTATGCTACGGCTGTGCTGCGTGAGTGCTTGCAGCTGCAAAATGTGCAGACAGCGAGCAACGAAACCGCTGTGATATAGTTAAAAGATAATGGTATGGGTAGTTTGGCGTGAACGATTTCAATTTTGATGGACGAGGCATGACATCGCGACGCACGCGCGATCGTTTGATTGAACGCTTGATGGATCAAGGCATCTGCAATTTTGAAGTGATCAATGCCATTCGCGAAACACCGCGCCACATTTTTGTTGATGATGCACTAGCACATCGCGCTTATGAAGATGATGCGCTGCCTATCGGTTATAACCAAACGCTGTCGCAGCCGTATACCGTGGCGCGTATGTCGGAGCTGCTGTTATCACGCGGCCCTCTCAATCGCGTGTTGGAAATTGGCGCGGGATCAGGTTATCAAACTGCTGTGCTCGCACAATTGGCGAAAAAAGTTTACAGCATGGAGCGTATCGAACCACTGTTGGAAAAAGCAAAACAGCGTATGCGTTTGTTAAAACACGACAATGTTTTTTTGCGTCACGCAGATGGTGCGATAGGCTGGGAAGAAGCAGGGCCTTTTGACGGTATTTTGTCAGCTGCAGCACCCTTAGAAATTCCACAGCGTTTATTGCAACAATTAGCACCAGGTGGCGTATTGATTTCGCCGGTGGGTGGTGATGAGCAGCATTTGGTGATGGTGGTGCGCGATGCAGAAACCGGTGAGTACGAACACATGCCCATCGAGCCTGCGCGTTTCGTACCTTTTGTGCGCGGTGTGGTACGCAGTTAATTAATCGTTTAATGAAAAATTAATGAGTAAGAAATGGAGCAAATAATAGTGAGACGCAATGCAATGGCAGGATCGTTTTTATTATCGTTTTTCTTGGCATTGTTATCCGCATTGGTGGCCGGCTGCCAGAAGCCAGCAAAACTACCACCCATCGAGCAGATGGCGCAGCCGCCCAGCATTCGTTTGAATTATCACATCGCAGCGCGCGACGATTCACTGTATTCCATCGCTTGGCGTTATGGCGTGGATGCGCGTGAGTTAGCGCAGCGCAACCGTATTGCTGCGCCTTATCGCTTACATGCGGGGCAAAAAATTATGTTGGCGGAGAGTGATTCCGCTACGCGTCTTGCCGAGTCACGTGCAGTGTCCACACCGCGCGGTGTCAAAGTGACGGCGGTACAAGATGATCAGCCTGTTGTAGAGGTGGCGTCCTCCACAGCATCTACTTCCAGCGGTGTTCGCGAAGTTTCAACGCCACAAACTAGCGGAACAAATAGCGCCGCTACTAGCAGTGTGGCAGCGTCAACTACTGTTGCATCAGGCAGTAGCGGGCAGTGGTTGTGGCCAACCAATGGTCGCGTGATCACACTATTTTCTGCCAACGATCCTTTGCGTAAAGGCATCGATTTAGAAGGTAAGCAGGGTGATCCTGTAAAAGCAGCAGGATCTGGTTCTGTGGTGTATGCGGGCAGTGGTCTGGCGGGTTACGGTGAGTTGCTGATCATCAAGCATGACGATCAGTTTCTCAGTGCTTACGGACACAACAGCAAGCTGTTAGTTGCCGAAGGCGATACGGTGAAAAAAGGTCAAGTGATTGCGCATGTCGGCTCGACCGGTGCGGATAAAACCAAATTGCATTTTGAAATCCGCAAAGCAGGCAAGCCGGTAGATCCATTACTGTATTTGCCGCGCCGATAATTGTTTTACAAATGATTATCGCGTAACTGTTGCAAGCCTTCACTGGACGCAGAAAAAATACCGTACTCGGTAATTAAGCCGCTGACTAAACGCGCAGGCGTGACATCGAACGCATAGTTGGCAGCGTGTATGTGTTCTGGCGTGACGCGAATATGTTGCACGGTGCTGTTGTTGGCTTGCACACCCAGTACATGCGTCAATTCAAAACTGTCGCGTTCTTCGATAGGAATTTCACGCAAACCGTCGCGCACTGTCCAATCAATCGTTGAAGTGGGCAGTGCAACATAAAAGGGGATGTTGTTATCTTGGGCGGCGAGTGCTTTGAGATAAGTGCCAATTTTGTTGCACACATCGCCTTGCGCAGTGGTGCGATCGGTGCCGACAATGCATAAATCCACCAGGCTGTGTTGCATCAAATGACCGCCCGTGTTGTCCGTAATATAAGTGTGCGGCACACCGGCTTGCTGCAATTCCCACGCGGTGAGCGCGCCTTGAATACGCGGGCGTGTTTCATCGACCCACACATGCACAGGTATGCCCGCCAAATGCGCTTTATAAATGGGCGCTAATGCTGTTCCCCAATCGACGGTGGCAATCCAACCCGCGTTGCAATGCGTCAAAACATTCACAGTGGGTGATTGGTTTTGTGTTTGTTTTTTTTGATGAATCGCTTCAATCAAAGTCAAGCCATGTTCGCCAATGGCCGAGCAAACACTGACATCTTCTTCGCAAATTTTTTGTGCTTCTAATAGCGCGGCTTTTGCTTTTTTTCCATAAGGTGTCGATGCAATGGAAGCGCGTACGCGTTCTACTGCCCAACGCAAGTTGATTGCAGTGGGGCGCGTAGCAATGAGTTGTAGTGCAGACGATTCTTCGTGTTCCGGTGAATCATCTACACGCAGCGCAAAATACAAACCGAAAGCAGCGCAAGCGCCGATCAACGGTGCGCCGCGCACTTGCATGCTGGCGATGGCGTAACAGACATCGCCCAAGCTATTGAGCTGCAATTGTTTGATTTGATGCGGCAATAAAGTCTGATCAAAAATAACGGCACTGTCTGTGTTCGCATCATGCCAAATGCTGCGGTAGTAAGTGTCTTGGATGTACATGGTTCTGCCTAATCAATATCAGTAACGGCCGAGATCTTCTTCCACTACAGGAATAGTTTTTTGCGGTGTTACTCTTTTTTCTGGTGAGGTTTTTTGAGGTTGTGTGGTAGGTGGTAGCTCTTCAATCTTGGCGTTTTTATCTGCTGTACACATTAAGTAAAGACGAATATCCGTGATGGATTTTCCGTGGCGGAAGGCAAAAACGGCTGTTTGCTGTGGCGCAACAGATTGGTCTTGCGCTTTGGTTACTTCTTGGCGATTGGTGATCATTTTTGCATCGCAAATAACGGGGATGCGGTCGTGATTGGTCGCGTACAGCGTGGTTTTAACGACGCCGCTTGATACAAAGTAGTTAATGGTCATGCCTTCAAGTTGTGTAAGAACTTGGTACCTTGGCCCGTCGGCAAAACTTGCGGTGCTGACAAAAAAAGCCAAGAGGGAAAGGAGGAGTCGGTTCACGGTCAGCGATCCTTGAAGGCAAGCATTTGCAGGGCGATCAGTATAAAGGTGAATACTGAAGTATTGATAAAGGTCAGTATCGCCTCCTATTCGCTGCATACAATGGCGTTCGGCACAGTAGTGCAGCGGGCATCGGATTGTCGCAGTGAGTATCGGCTGGCAATCTGTTTATAATGCGGCGCTTTGCCGTATTCGAGAAATGTTGAGTGGAGGCCTTATGGCGTACAGAAAGTTTGAATGTGTAATTTGTGGCTTTATCTACGACGAAGAGAAAGGCCTGCCAGAAGAAGGTATTGCGCCAGGCACTAAATGGGAAGATGTACCCGATGATTGGGAATGCCCAGAATGCGGCGTCAGCAAGTACGATTTTGAAATGGTACAAACTGCCTAATCCACAGCATTACACTGCACTACGGTAAAGGTCGCTTCGAGCGGCCTTTGTTGTTTTTGTCGTTTACATCCTAAAGGGTGCCTTTTGCTAGCGCTAAAATCCCCAACTTCTCGCTGCCCGAATCCTCTTTCGTATTGGGTGCTGTTGCTCACAGTGACATCGTACGGCGTTGTTAACAGCGTGGTGTTTAGTCTGTTGCCGTTGATTGGTACTGATTTGGGTTTGACGACGCGACAAATTACTCTGATTGGCAGTTGTGCTGCGTTGATGGTTTTTCTAGTGAGCCCATGGTGGGGCAGGAAAAGTGATCAGTGGGGACGGCGCACTTCTATCTTGATTGGCGTCGGCGGTTATTGCTTCTCCGCATTGTTATTAGTGCTGTTTTTTACACTGAGTCAGATGCAGCTCATTGCCGTGGATACGCTGTATTACGGCGTTTTTGCCAGTCGGTTACTGCAAGCATTTTTGATTGCGGCGATGCTGCCAGCCATCACCGCGTATGTCATCGATATTACTTTGCCGGACGAACGCGCAGTGGGTTTGAGCCAAACCGGTGCAGCGCATGGTGTCGGTGCCATTGTTGGGCCGTCACTGGTGATGTTGGGCGCTTGGTCACTGTTAGCGCCTTTGTATGCTGCGGTTGTGTTGGCGCTGTGTATTGCCGTTTTAGTGGCTAAGTTTTTGGTGGAGCCGACGCGCCATGCCTCGACTGCACAGCATCATGAAGCGCCAGCTGGGAAGCTCGGTTATTTTGATGTGCGTTACCGTCATTTGTTGTTGGTAGGCGTTATTGTGTATTTGGGTATGTCTGTCTCTACACAGATGATGGGTTTTTATCTGCCGTATGTCACAGGGCGTGATGCTTTGAGTTCCGCAACACTGCTAGGCATCACGCAAGCGCTCATGGCTGGCGCCACCGTGTTTGGGCAGCTGATCTTGGTGCAGCGATTGGGATGGTCGCCATCAAAACTGCTGCAAGTGGGAATTCCATTGATGGTATTGGGCTTTGGCTTGTTGGCAATAGCGACGGGCGTGAGTCTTTTGTGTGTGAGCGTTGTGTTGCTGGGTTTGGGCTTAGGGATTACAGGTCCGGATTTTCAGCGGCGGTCTCGCTGAGCGTGGAAGCCAATGAACAAGGCGCGATTGCTGGCTTTTGGCTGCGTGCCCTGCGTTGGGTTATGTCATTGGCCCTTTTGGTGCGGGCGTATTGTATGAGTGGTATCCCCGAGCGCCTTTTGTTGCGGTGGTTATTTTGTTATGTGGTGCTTGGATGTTGCTGCAATACCACGGGAAGCCTAAAAGTTATTAGAGGTTTAGCTGGTCTTACTTCGGTTTACCTGTAGAAGGTGTGCGGTAAGATTGGCCAGTCTTGTTGGCGGAGGAAGGCCGACAACAAGATGGCACTACCTTAGTAAGCTACGAATATTGAGTTCCTCGCAAGTAGAAAGTCTCGCCAGCAAAAAACCGGTCAATCGGCTTTGCGGTACCTGCTTCTGCTGGCACAGCTTTATGGTATGCCGCATTGCTTGGCGCTGTGCGTCGAGATGGTGTTGGCATGTTTTACGTAGATGATTCAGGGCACATAAGAATGAGTAAAAGAAACGCGTCCTCTCGGGCTTTAGTCGCGCTGTTGCGCGGAGTTACAGCAACAACGGTATTACTGGCAACCTGCATGGTGGCCACCGCGCAAGAAACCTCAACCGGCAGCCAGAAACCAGCGATTAAAAGCGAGAAAGTGGCACAGTCACTTTTATTGGATATCGCGCGTGCGGGTGATCGACTGGTTATTGTCGGTGAACGAGGGCATATCGCCACTTCTGATGACAATGGCAAGACTTGGCAGCAATCAGAAGTTCCTACGCGATCTATGATCAACGCAGTCTTTTATATCGCCAACAGACGGTTGGGCGGTTGGCCACGACGCCTTGGTGCTGCATACCAGTGACGCTGGTAAAACATGGGCAATCCAATTAGATGGTTTGAAATTTACGCGCAAGCTCATGGCTAGCAGTATTCCCGTGCTAGAAGAAAAACTAAAGGAATTAGAAAAAATAAGGCCGCAGCAGAAGATCAGCTAGAGGGGCTGAGTCAATCAACGGGTGAAGAGACTCCTGAAAGCGTTGATGGTGAGGACGCCGCTGACACTGCGCACGCTCAAGTAGAAGCCATGGTGGCAGAACTCGATGACAAAATTTCTAGTGTGGAAGCTGATCTTGACGACGCTAAAGCCGCATTGACTCACACAGTCGCTAACCCACTGATGGATGTGTGGTTTCGCGATGCGCAAACCGGTTTCGCTGTCGGTGCTTTTGGCGAATTTATTACCACCACAGACGGTGGTGTGACATGGGCTAGCGTTGCTGATCGCTTAAATAATCCTGATAAAAACCATCTCAACGCCGTCGTGGGTCAGGGAGATCTGATGTATATCGTCGGTGAAGCGGGGCAAGTTCTCCGCAGTACCAATGGCGGTGTCAATTGGACGCAATTGGAGTCCCCGATCCAGAAAAAGGCTCATTTTTTGCGATCAATATCGTTTCAGAGAGCGAAGTGTTTATTGCCGGCTTACGCGGTGTGATGTATCGCTCATTGGATCGCGGCAACAGCTGGAAGCAAATTGTTGAGACACTGCATAAGAATATCAACACCGCATTGTTTGTTGATAAAGATACGGTGTTAGCGGTAGGTAACGATGGTGCTTTTTTAAGAAGCCGCGATGGTGGCCGCACTTTTCAAGAGAATATTCGCAAGAACAGGCTGACTGTTGCATCGGTCGCTGTGGCAGCAGATGGCAATTACATTCTTGTTGGAGCGGGCGGTGTGGAGATTGTGCCGCCAGCCAGTTTGTAATTGTTACTCCTGTTGATAATTCGATAAAACAATAACTTTAAGCTAGAGGTTGAGCAGTATGGCTGGAGCAGCGCGTCAATACGGTGAGCCGTACCGTTACGGTGACGAAGAAAAAAGAATGGAGAAACTGATCTTTAATCGCCGCCCCATGTGGCTGGTGATTATTTCAGTGTTGACGCTTTATTTCGGTTTTGAAATGACCAGAATCAAAATTGATGCGCGGTTTGAAAAAATGCTGCCGATGCAGCATGAATATTTACAAAATATGTTTAGTCGCTTGGATGATCTAACGCAGAAAGGTCTATCTTTCAAAATCGCGATAGAAAATACACAAGGTGATATTTTTGAGAAAGAGTATCTGCAAGTTGTGCAAAATGTGCACGACAAAGTGTTTAATATCAATGGTGTTGACCGCACTTCATTGCGCTCAATGTGGGCGCCATCCGTGCGCTGGCAGGCGGTAACGCCACAGGGTTTTGATGGCGATCGTTTGATTCCTGGTGAATATGACGGCAGCGCAGAAAGTTTAGAGCGCGTTAAACTCAATGTGTTTCGCTCTACAGAAATCGGTCGACTGATTTCAGATAACTTCAAATCTTCTATTGTGGAGTCGTATGTTTATTCCACTTACCCCAGTGATGATCCTGAAAGAGGGCATGCGACGGGCGACACGATCGATTTCCAAGATTTAGGCGATATTTTGGAAAGCATCCGTACGGATATCGATAAACAGTACGGCGGCAAGTACCGCGTTTATATCATCGGTGAACCTAAAATGATCGGTGATTTCATTACAGGTTCCAGTCAAATTGTATTCTTTGGTGCGATAGCCATCGTGCTAACCATTGTGCTTTTGTATTTATATGCTCGCTGCTGGCGCGCAGCATTGATGCCGTTGCTAACTTCGGTTATCGCAGTTGTTTGGATGTTGGGCATTTTGAGCGTGATGTCAGAATTTAGTGTCCCTTACGGCAATGTGCCTGTAAAAGTAAATGGCGTGCTTGAAAATGTGGAGGTCTTTTCTGGGATAGGGCTGTTCTCAATGCTGGTGCCGTTTTTGCTGGTGGCTATCGGTGTTAGCCACAGTGTGCAGTATGTGAACGCAATGGCTGTCGAGATGGCGAATGGACACAACAAGTTACAAGCCAGCCGTCGTGCTTTCCGAACCAACTACTTGCCTGGCATCACTGCGTTGCTGACTAACGCATTCAGCTTTTTAACGATGGTGTTGATTCCTATTTCAGCCATCAAAGAATTGGCCTATACAGCTTGTATCGGCACCGCAGTGCTGATCGTATTAAAATTAATGTTGTTGCCTATTCTCTTGTCTTACTCGGGCATTGCTCCATCCGGTGTAAAACATATGCAGTTGAGCCAAGAAAATGATTCTTTTATCTGGTTATTTTTGGCGAAGTTTACGGAATCAAAATGGGCCATTATTTCGCTAATTTTTGCGGGAACATTGGCTGTATATAGCGTTTACGAAAGACAATTTCTAAAAATTGGTGATATTGCGGAAGGTGCACCAGAGTTGCGACCTGACTCCACCTATAACAAAGATGTCAAATTTATCACTTCAAATTATGCAACCAGTTCTGATTTATTTGTCACTATGGTGACAACGGCGCCGAACGATTGCTTTAAGCAAAAAAACATGGAAGCCATGGATGATTTGGAGTGGGTGCTTAATAATACTGAAGGTGTGCAAGCTACCGCATCCGCTGCGTTTGTCGCCAAAAACTTTATTGCGGGTTTGACTGAAGGTCATATCAAATGGATGGCTTTGGGGCGCAACCAAGAAGCCATTGATGGCTCTTTTAGCATAACTTCGGATATGGGGCTGGTTAACGAAAAATGTAGCTTTGCTCCCGTTGTGGCTTTTTTGAAAGATCACAAAGCTGAAACATTGGATCGCGTTGCTAAAGTCGTTAAAGACTTTGCTGATCAACACAATACAGCAGAAGTACAGTTCAGATTGGCTACAGGCAATGCGGGTATTGCTGCTGCAGTTAACCAAGAAATTCATTCGGCACAAAATAAAATGCTGTGGTTGGTTTATGCCGTGGTCGCTGCGCTGGTGTTCTTCACCTTCCCATCCATTAAAGCGATGCTTTGTATCTTAGGCCCGTTGGCATTGACCTCAATTTTATGTGAAGCATTGATGGCAAAACTGGGTATCGGTGTAAAAGTTGCCACGCTGCCGGTTATCACTTTAGGCGTTGGTGTTGGTGTGGATTACGGTATTTATATCTACAGCCGTATGGAAGGCTATTTTAAAGAAGGCAAATCATTGCGTGATGCGTATTTGCTGACATTAAAAACGACTGGCAAAGCCGTCAGTTTTACCGGCTTAACTTTGGCGTTGGGTGTGGCCACTTGGTATTGGTCTGCAATTCAATTCCAAAAAGATATGGGTATTTTGTTGGTGTTCATGTTCCTTTGGAACATGGTGGGTGCACTGACGCTGCTTCCTGCCTTGGCGCATTTTTTGCTGCCTAAAGGCGGCAAAGCAGCGACCTGATGTTGTTTTAATGTTTTGATAAAAATGACTAAAGCCCGTGGTCTGCACGGGCTTTTTATTTGTAACGATTACCCAAATTGATTAAAGAAAAGGAGTCATCATGTTTGATTACATCGTCATTGGTGCAGGGTCGGCAGGTTGTGTATTAGCTGCGCGATTGTCTGAAAACACACAACATAAAGTGCTGCTGTTAGAGGCGGGTCCAAAAGACAATAATCCTATGGTGCATATGCCAGGCGGTGCTGCGGAAGTATTAAAAAGCAACAAAATGAATTGGCAGATGTACACCGTGCCACAGCCTGCATTGAATAATCGCAAAATTTATGTGCCGCGTGGAAAATTGTTGGGCGGGTCGAGCAGCTTGAATGGCATGGTTTACATTCGCGGCAATCAATGGGATTACGACCATTGGAGCGAGTTGGGCAATGCCGGTTGGTCTTATAACGAAGTGCTGCCGTACTTCAAGCGCTCCGAAGACAATGTGCGCGGCGAGTCGCGCTACCACGGTGTGGGTGGTGGCTTAAAAGTTTCTGACGCACCTTGCGATAATATTTTGTACGACAAATTTATTGCAGCGGGTTTAGAGTTGGGCTACTCAGCAACGGATGATTTTAATGGCGCGCAGCAAGAAGGCTTTGCACGCTATCAAGCCACTTTGCGTAACGGAAAACGCTCCAGTTCTGCAGTAGCTTTTCTTACGCCGGAAGTGCGTAAGCGTCCTAATTTGACGATTGTGACTGGCGCACATGTCACGCGAATTTTGTTGGACGGCAATCGCGCAACGGGCGTGGAGTATCAGCAGGGTCGCAAGTCCTGTTTAGTAGAAGCGAAACGCGAAGTGGTGTTGTCGGCAGGTGCTATCAAGTCGCCACATATTCTGCAAACTTCAGGTATTGGTCGTAAAGAAGATTTAGAACGCGCCGGTATCAAAGTACTAAAAGATCTGCCAGGTGTCGGTCATAATTTGCAAGAGCATTTGGATATTTTGGTCAACTACACTTGCACCAAGCCAATCACAATGAATGCTGCAGCAACGCAAATTCCACTGCAAATTAAAACAGCCTTTGAATATTTTGTGCTCGGCAAAGGCATTGCTGCTTGCAACATGATTGAAGCGGGCGGTTTTGTGAAATCATCGTCTGATTTAGCGATTCCTGATATTCAGCTGCACTTTATTCCGATTCTGATGCACGGTTTGATTGATCCAATCCCTAAGCAACACGGCATGTCAATTCACGCTTGTCAGCTGCGCCCGCAGAGTCGTGGCTCTGTCACACCGGCGAGTGCGGATCCGTTTGCATCACCCTTGGTGGATTTTAATTTTCTCGACAATGAGCACGATTGGAAAGTGATACAACGCAGCTATGAAATTGTGCGCGATATTGCACAAGCCAAAGCGTGGGATGGTTTGATGGGCGAGCCATCGCGCCCAGATAAACATTTAACGGATGAAGGTAGAATCCGTGAGTTTTTGCGCCAAGTGTGCGAAACGGTTTATCACCCTGTTGGCACCTGCAAAATGGGATCGGATGAACAAGCCGTTGTTGATAATGAATTGCGTGTACACGGGATTGAAGGATTGCGCGTTGCAGATGCTTCCATCATGCCAACATTAATTGGCGGCAATACCAACGCGCCTTGCATGATGATCGGTGAAAAATGTTCCGATCTCATTCTCGGTCGTAAGTTGCCTGCTGAGGCTTGATGCTAGGTATTGTTTGTGGATGCCCCTGAAGTCAAACCGCTGGTTTTACTCAAAGAGTTAATCGAGTTTGCTCAGGGGTTTATGCCGCCTGATGAAGCGACAATAAAATTTCAACAAGCTTACGCTGCACAAGGTAAAGCGTTTAGCGGAGAGTTAGTTGTTTCTACTTTTGATATTGATGTCGCTGAAGAGATTATTTGTCAGTCTGTCGGTAATACGGAATCTGTGGCTATTGGCAATATGGTGCGTGCGTTTGTTGTGCGCGGCGCCGTTCAAATTGCCGATGTGCTTAGTATCATCAGTGGTGCACGATTCTTTTTTGAATTCATGCAGGAGTTGGTTCAATCATCGATTGAACACATCTCACAAGGTATCAGTGTTGTTGATCAACAGATGCGCATGGTGGCATGGAATAAACGCTATTTAGAGTTTTTTGAGTATCCCGATGATTATGTAAGAACCGGTAGACCAGTTGCAGATTTGATTCGATTTAATCTCGAAAAAATTGGCTGCCAGCCAGAAGAATTGGATGCTGAGGTTGAAAAGCGTATTCGTTATTTGAAGGAAGGTAATCCGCATAACTTTGAACGCTATCGACCAGAAGGGCGTGTGTTGGAGGTGAGCGGTAATCCAATGCCTGGCGGTGGTTTTGTCACGAGCTATACCGATATTACCGCGCACAAAGAGTTAGAACGACAATTGCGTGCATCCAATGAAACATTGGAATTACGTGTACAGCAGCGTACGCAAGAATTGGAGTTGGCAAAGTCAGAAGCCGAACAGGCCAATTTATCGAAGACGCGATTTCTTGCTGCGGCGAGCCATGACTTGATGCAGCCACTGAATGCCGCCTCTTTGTTTGCATCCGCTTTGGCGCAAAAAACACACGAGAGCGAGTTGCAAACTTTTTCAGAAAATATTGTGTTATCGCTGCAAGCGGCAGATGCGTTGATCAACAGTATGCTTGAAGCGTCTCGCTTGGACGCTGGTGTAGTCGAACCAAAGCGAGAAGTTTTTTATTTAAAAGATTTATTTGATCGTTTAGGGCGAGATTTCACTGCCTTGGCACAGGCGCGCAATATCGACTTTCGTATGGTGCAAACGCACCAAGCTGTGTGGAGTGATCCGCATTTATTGCGCCGCATTTTGCAGAACTTTTTGTCGAACGCGGTTCGTTACACCAGTAGCGGTCGAGTGCTGTTGGGTTGTCGGCGTTTAGGAAATATGTTGCGTATAGAGGTGTGGGATACAGGGCCCGGCATTCCACAAGATAAATGCAGTGAAATTTTTCTAGAGTTTCACCGCCTAAAAACGCCTGAGCATGATAAAGGCGAGCGAGGTTTAGGTTTGGGGCTTGCAATTGCTGATCGCATCTCGCGGCTGCTTGATCATCCCATTAACTTACGCTCTTGGCCGCAACACGGTTCAGTGTTTTCAGTCGATGTTCCTATCGCTCATGCTCAGCCTTCTATGCTGATGCCTGCACAAACAACTGCCATCCATGCAGGAGGTAATCTTGCACTCACCGTTTTGTGCGTTGATAACGAACCTAGCGTGCTAGCAGGTATGAGGGCGTTGCTGGAAGGCTGGGGTTGCGCTGTGGCGACGGCACATGATGCTGCGTCATCCATGCAGGCATTGCAGCAAAACTTACCGGATCTTGTGATCGCCGATTATCAGTTAGATGACGGCGCGACAGGCTTGGATGTGGCGGGTCATTTGATCAGCGCGGCAAAACGCGATTTGTCTGTTTTAGTGATCACTGCCAACAACACGGAAGATATTCGGCGCTTGGTGGAAGATCGTGGCTATCTGTTTATGGCAAAACCCGTGAAGCCCGCCAAGTTGCGCGCGTTGATGTCGTCGCTGCAAAATCGATAGCAATTAGCTGGGTTCTTCGATATTTAAGTAGCCGGCCGCCAATACCGCTTGCGTGCGATTCCTTACGCCCAGCTTGCGGAAAATAGCGGTCATGTGCGTGCGAACAGTGGCTTCTGAAACATTCACTTCGCCAGCAATTTGTTTGTTGAGCAAGCCTTTCGTCAACATCATAAACACGCGCAGTTGTTGGGGTGTCAGCGTCTTGAGGCGCTGAGCAAACTCGCGCTCGGCGTTGTCAGCAGGTTGTGGTAGTTGGCTAGGCAGCCAAAGTGATCCATCCAAAATACTCTGCAGTGCAGCGGCAATTTGGCTGAGATCCGATGCCTTGGGAATAAAGCCAGAGATGCCGTACTCAATAGCACGCTGCACGATGACATGGTCATCGCTGGCTGAAATCACGACAACGGGAATGTCTGGGTATTGTCCGCGGATAAGCACTAAACCAGAAAAGCCATTCGCCCCTGGCATGCGTAAATCCAGCAAAATTAAATCGATTTCGCTTTGTTGAGACAGCAGGCTTTCAAGCGAGTCGATGCTGTCGCATTCCAGTATTTGAGCATCTTTTACTACTTGCTTTACCGCCTGACACAGTGCGTTGCGGAAAAGTGGATGGTCATCGGCAATAACGATTTTGGTGCTCATGGTGCGGAGTACTGATTTGCAAGGAGCTGCCATCATAACAAAAAAGCCGTGAACGCCCTTGCTCTAAAGGTATACAGACTCATCGCGCAGGGTAATTCCTACAATTCCCTAATCAATTTGTAACCATCGGTAACAGTTTTTCTTGTATTAACGCAAAAGGAGAGGAAAGTTGGCTGAGTTATTAAAAAATAAGGAAATTTTACTTTGCACTTTACAGTTTTTTCTGGCTTAATCCCGCACCGTGAGTCTTTCTATGTGCCATGGAATTTTTGTGGCGCGCGGTATAACAAAAAAACATCAACATGGGTGGAGAAAAGATGAAAATAAAAAATCGATTCAGCGGGTTGGCAAAAGCAATAGTTGTTGCTGGGTTGCTGCCTCTATCGGTGCAAACTCATGCACTTGAGTTTGAAGTATCAGACGAACTAAAAGTCAACTTGGATACAACCATTACTTACGGTCGTCAATGGCGAGTAGAGGGTCGCGATAAAAACCTGTTGGGTGGACACATTGATCGAAAGTTTGCCATGGCAAACCCTGACTCAAAGGCTTTTAAAGAATATGTACAACGCATGAACTCTGATGATGGCACGCGTAACTACGATAAATGGGACACTGTTTCTAATCGTGTAGGTATTCTTTCTGATATCAATATTTCTTATAAAAATGTAGGGCTCTTTTTGCGTCCGCAGATTTTTTATGATTCTGTACCGTTTGATCGCCCTAGCTGGTCCGACAAATATTTGGCACCCTATGTTGGAGCAGCTGGAAGCAACAACCAGCTTGCCGCAGATAAGATCAACAATGTCGATCATTGGTGGGATGAAGAATACAAGCACACCATGGGCTACAAAGCGCGTTTCTTAGATGCCTACCTCTATGGTTCATTTGATATTGCTGGCCGCAGCTTAGATGTTCGTGTTGGTCGCCAAGTAGTAACTTGGGGTGAGGCGCTGATGCTGCAGGGTGGCATTGCCTTTGCCCAAAACCGCGTGGATTCTGCCGCAGCAACCGTGCCTGGTGTTGAGTTAAAAGAAGTATTTTTGCCGACAGGCGCCGTTTACGGATCGTTTTCAGCAACGGATTCAACAACCATTGAGGCGTATTGGCAGTATGAATGGATTAAGTCGACCTTGTTTCCAACGGGTTCGTTCTTCTCTATGCAAGACTTTATTGACGGCGATAGATTTATTGCGCTACCACAAGTTGGAGGGGCAGGCTTTGAACGCGTCGAGCATCACCCTAATAACAATAAACAATTTGGTTTGGCGGTAAGACAGGCTCTTGCTGATGGCACGGAACTTGGTTTTTACATAGTCAATTATAGTGATAAATATCCAATGTTCTGGGCGGGGAACGGCTCTGCTTCCATACTTTCTCCTAAAGAGTTAGCTACTTTGCCTGAAAATAATTTACCGAGTGGTAACGCTCCTTACGGCATTAACTATTTTGACAACATTCGTATGTACGGCCTTTCTATGAACACGGTCATTGGTGGTGTGCAGGTTGGGGCTGAATATGCTTATCGCGCCAATGCGCCTCTCGTACCAGCGTGTGAGGCGAAAGATTTAATGCGCGCTCACTGTAAAGACCCAAGCTACTATGCCGCTAACGGCTTTGGTGTATGGCCCAAAGGTTATCCTGCTGCCAATGTTGTAGCAAATACGGCTGCATTTAGTTGGCCTCGCCGCGCTGAAATTCACAGTTTCAATATCGGTGGTACATATATGCTGCAGCCTAGTGCGCTGTGGGATACCGCAACGCTGGTAGGCGAATTGGGGGGCTGGGTTGTTGGTGGGTATGAGGATGACGATCTGCAGTTTGCGCATTTGGGTGCATTTACTAAATCTGGCTACGGCATGAGTATGCAGTTTATGCCTGAGTACAAGAATGTATTCGAAGGTGCTGATTTGGTTATCCCTTTCTTCGTAAACTACGGTATCGAAGGGAGCTTCTCTACATTTGCCTACAACGAACAGAATTTGTGGTGGAGCGTTGGTGCAGAGCTGACTTACTTAGAGAACTGGAAATTTTCTGCTTATTACAGTGACTACTCAGGTCCGAACAATTTGTGGGTAGATCGTGACTATATCTCACTCAATGTGAAATACACTTTCTAAGTGTGTTGCTTGAGTTGAATAAAAAGGAGGTTTAACCTCCTTTTTTATTGCCTTGAATTTACTCGCGAAGTTATTGTTGTAACCTCCTCAGTGCGGGCAGTTATTCCCACTCAATAGTGGCGGGGTTTGGAGGAAACATCATAAGTGACACGCGAAATGCCGCTGATTTCGTTGATGATTCTGCCTGAGACTTTTTCCAGTAATTCATAGGGCAGGTGTGCCCAACGCGCTGTCATAAAATCGATGGTTTCAACTGCGCGCAGTGCAATGACATATTCATAGCGACGGCCGTCACCAACCACGCCAACGGACTTAACTGGCAGGAAAACAGCAAAGGCTTGGCTGACTTTGTGATACCAATTTGCTTTATGTAGTTCTTCGATAAAAATAGCATCGGCATCTCGTAGGATATCGGCGTATTCTTTTTTAACTTCACCGAGTATGCGCACACCTAAGCCTGGGCCGGGGAAGGGATGGCGATACACCATGTCGTAAGGCAAGCCGAGTTCTAAGCCAATTTTGCGTACTTCGTCTTTGAACAATTCACGCAGTGGCTCAATCAAAGAAAATTGCATGTCTTCCGGCAGCCCGCCGACATTGTGGTGTGATTTGATGACATGCGCTTTGCCGTGTTTGCTGGCAGCAGATTCGATAACATCGGGATAGATAGTGCCTTGTGCCAACCACTTTACGCCGTCCAGTTTTGTGGCTTCAGCATCAAAAATTTCGATAAAGGTGTTGCCGATAATTTTTCGTTTTTGTTCTGGGTCATTAATACCAGACAGCTTACTGAGAAAAATATTTTCTGCGTTGGCGCGAATTACTTTGATGCCCATGTGTTGAGCAAACATCGCCATCACTTGATCGCCTTCGCTCTTGCGCAGCAAACCGTTGTCCACGAAAACGCAAGTTAATTGATCGCCAATGGCGCGATGCAGCAATGCCGCGACAACAGAAGAGTCAACGCCACCAGACAACCCCAATAAAACTTTGTCTTTGCCAACTTGTTGGCGAACAGTTTCAATGGCGTCGTTAACAATGTTGCTGGCGTTCCACAGTGGTTCGCACTGGCAAATTTCTAAAGCAAAATTTGAAAAAATATGTTGTCCTTGCTTTGTGTGCGTGACTTCTGGGTGAAATTGCAGCGCGTAAAAACGCTTTTCGTTGGAGTATATACCGGCGACAGGGCAGCTCGGCGTTGATGCCATGAGTTGAAATCCGTCTGGTATTGCTGTCACTTTGTCACCGTGACTCATCCAAACATCGAGAAAGCGGCCTTGTTCATTTTCGATATCAGCAATATTGCGCAGTAACAAAGAATCGCCATGTACTTGAACTTGCGCGTAACCGAACTCGCGCAATGAAGAGCTTTCCACTTTGCCGCCAAATTGCTCGGCCATGGTTTGCATGCCGTAACAGATACCGAGTACAGGAACACCTAATTCAAAAATAATCGACGCAGCTCTCGGGCCTTGATTGTCAGTAACCGATTCAGGGCCGCCAGACAAAATAATGCCGCGCGGTGTAAATTCTTTGATAGCGTCGGGAGGGCAATCCCATGCGTAGATTTCGCAGTAAACGCCAGCTTCACGAATGCGTCGCGCAATTAATTGTGTGTATTGCGAGCCAAAATCCAAAATTAGAATTTTATGGGCGTGAATGTTTTTCATGTGGCAAAAATCTGATTAGCGAACGGGATAGTTGGGCGCTTCTTTGGTGATGGATACGTCGTGCACATGTGATTCATTCATACCGGCACTCGTCACGCGCACAAAACGCGTTTTTGTGCGCATGGCTGGGATGTTGATGCTGCCGGTGTAACCCATGGCAGAGCGCAAGCCGCCCATCATTTGATGGATGATGGCTGAAACTGTGCCCTTATATGGCACGCGTCCCTCAATGCCTTCTGGCACGAGTTTTTCCGCGCCTTGACTGGCATCTTGGAAATAGCGATCAGAAGAGCCTTGTGACTGGGCCATCGCACCGAGTGAACCCATGCCGCGATAAGACTTGTAGGAGCGCCCTTGGTACAACTCAATTTCACCGGGTGCTTCTTCGGTGCCAGCAAACATGCTGCCCATCATGATGGAGTGCGCGCCCGCAGCGACAGCCTTGGCGACATCGCCTGAAAAACGAATACCGCCGTCAGCGATAAGAGGAACGTCAGTCTCTTTCAGCGCGGCAGCGACATTGGCGATAGCGCTAATTTGTGGCACGCCGATACCGGTGACGATGCGCGTGGTACAGATGGAGCCAGGGCCGATGCCAACTTTCACACCGTCTGCGCCTGCTTTCACCAGCGCTAGTGCCGCCTCGCCAGTGGCGATGTTGCCACCGATCACTTGCACCTGTGGGTAGTGCTGCTTGATCCACTGTACGCGACCCAGCACATTTTTGGAGTGGCCGTGCGCAGTGTCGACAACTAAAACATCTACACCTGCCGCAATTAGCGCATCAACGCGTTGATCGGTATCGCCGCCTACGCCGACAGATGCGCCTACGCGCAGGCGACCTTGGTCGTCTTTGCAGGCGTAGGGGAAGGTTTCCGATTTGTTGAAGTCTTTTACCGTGATCATGCCGCGTAGATCAAAGGCATCATTGACTACAAGAATTTTTTCAATGCGATGGCGGTGCAACAGTTCTTTCACCGTCTCAGCGGAAGCGCCTTCTTTGACAGTCACGAGGCGTTCTTTGGGCGTCATGATGCTGGAAACGGATGCATCTAACTGGGGTTCAAATCGCACATCGCGACTGGTGACGATGCCGACCAGTTTGCCATCCTGCATGACAGGCACGCCGGAGATACGGTTTTCTTTTGTTAGCGCGACCAATTCGCGCACACTTGCTGTTGACTCAATGGTGATAGGGTCTTTGACGACGCCGCTTTCAAAGCGCTTGACTTGCAACACTTGCGCAGCCTGTTCTGCTGCAGTCATGTTTTTGTGAATGATGCCTATGCCGCCTTGTTGCGCCATAGCGATGGCTAAACGAGCCTCGGTGACAGTGTCCATTGCGGCAGAGACTAGTGGAATGTTTAGGCTGATAGAGCGCGTTAGCGCCGTTTTGAGGCAGACATCCTTGGAGACGACTTCAGAGTAGTCTGGTATCAATAGCACATCGTCAAATGTCAAAGCTTCGTGATCAATTCGCAGCATAAAAACTCGGCATAAGAAGAAGTGGGAGGGCGCGAATTATAAGGCTGCCCCTCCGGTGGGTAAACCAAAGGGGCAAAGGAGTGAGAAAAGAGGGGGAGTTACTGTGGTTTGCTACAGTCGTTCTTGCACTGCTGGGCATCGTCTTCACAAGCTTGTTTGCTGTCGCGGTCTGCCACGGTTTTACATTCTTGGTATTCGCTGTCGCAGGTAGTGCTGCATTCATCGGCAAAAGCTTGCTGATGCAAAGAGTGAAAGAAGTGCAATAGCAATTAATTGATGGATTTTCACAATGGAGCCCTCGGTTATGGTGGGAAGACGATTATTGCATAGGGATCGCGTTACTCTGTGCACGATCTTGTTTTAGTTTGTTGAGGTCGCTGTTCACGCTACGCGGCGAAAACTATCGATGCTACGCAACGCTTCTTCTTGGTCAGCAATGCGCTTGTTCAGGCTATCCTAATTTCTTTTGTAACTGATCGTTTTGCTCCAGTGCCATCGTGGCTTGTCTTCCAGCATCGCGCGCAGCGGGATCGCCCTGTGCCACGCGTTGTTGTAAGGCTGTTACGGCGCTGTTTAATGCAGTGAGTGAGGCCGTGGCACGGTCAGCGGTTTGCTTGCTATCGCTCGCGAGTTTTGCAACTTCTCCATTCTGTTTATCGGTCTGCGCGAGGGATTTTTTCAGTTCTGCTAGATTGGCCTGTAAAGTGTTGAGCGATTTTTCTTGAGTATCTAATGCTTTCTTGGTTTTGTCGTTGAGCGTCGCTGTTAGTTGGTTGATCTCTTTGTTGGCAGAGTTCAAACGCGCATCTAATTTATTGATCTTATCTCCCATGGTGTCGCCAGTTTTCTTGTTATCGGTGATGCTGATACCGAGCTGTGATTCCAAGGTTTCAAGGCGTGTTTGTAGCTTATTGCTGGCATCTGTTTGTTGAGTGATGCGGTAGTGTAGAAAGCCACTGATCAGCAGCATAACTCCTAAAATAATCAGCAAAAGGAAATGCGTAAAACGGCTGTTCGGCGCAGTGTTTGCTGTGATTTTTTTCTTTTCTGCCGTGCGCATGGCAGCAGCTGGTTTGGCAGATGAATTTCTCGCTAAGCGATCTTCGGTATCAGGAATAATCGCGTGGCTATCAAAAATATCGTCTTCGTTTCTGGGCATGGGGAGTGGGAGCTGCTATATATGGGAGTAGAGGCTCCTGATTGTAAATGTCTAGCGTGAGCGATCAACCCATATGCCGATAGGAGTGGTAATTTTTTGTAGTAGCCAGCCAAGCCCAATAAATGCAGTAATGTAGGTGGTGGTGGTTTTATTCTAATAATTTTATTGAATTGTTAGAGCACAAACCCGATACCAACAGCAACGCCGATCATGATGACGGCAATCGCCACGATCATGCCGATAACTTTAGTGGCAGAGGATTTGTCATCAGCTTGCCAATATGAATTGGGGTTTTCCATGTTGTTCTCCTACCAATAAAAATACAGACGAGATGCTATACAACAAAGAGCAGGGAATTATTGATGGCGGTCAATGCTTTTGCGGTGGATGCTTCGCACCGTGGCTTGCAGCGCCCCTCCCTGCAATTGTAAATCAAAAGCCATATTGGCGTGTACTTGGTCGATATGTGTCAGCACTTGCCCGTCATTTGTAGTAGCAATGGTATAGCCGCGTTTAAGAGTGTTGAGTGGGCTGAGGTTGTCTAGTGCTGTGGCGCATCGTGCTAGTGCTTGTTGCTGTTGCATGAGGTGTGAGCGCGTAGCATTGAGCAAGCGCGTTTGCAAACGCTCTAATTGAAAATGAGAGGCTTGTACCTGTTGTGCAGGGTTATGTTGTTGTAGCGTTTGTGCAGCTTGGTGAAGTCGCTGTGTAAGTTTGATGTGTTGGGAAATAGGTGCTTGTAGCAACCGCCACTCTAAGTGATCCAGCTTTTGCTGCTGCTCGCGCAGAATTTGCCCCGGATGACGCAGGCGTTTAATGAGATGTAGCAGTTGTTGACGCTGTTGAGCAATCGTCTGCTGCAACTGTTTTTGAAACAGGGAAGTGTAGTGCGATAGCAGTGCAAAAAAATCGTTGATGTCGGGCGACAGCATTTCTGCCGCAGCAGAGGGTGTCGGTGCACGAGCATCGGCAACAAAATCACCAATCGTGAAATCGGTTTCGTGTCCTACAGCGCTGATGATAGGAATTTCACTGGAAAAAATAGCGCGCGCGACTATTTCTTCGTTGAATGCCCATAAATCTTCCAGTGAGCCACCACCTCTAGCGATAATAATTACGTCAATATCGTGCTGCGTGTTGGCGAGTTGTATTGCTTTCACAATTGCCGGCGCAGCATCAGCACCTTGCACAGGCACAGGAAAAATACTCAGCAGCGCAGCAGGAAAACGGCGCTTAAAAACAGAAACGATGTCTTGAATCGCTGCGCCCGTTGGTGAAGTGATGATGGCAATATGCTGCGGGATGTCAGGCAGTGCTTGTTTAAAATCTTCATCGAACAAGCCTTCTGCTTCTAACTTGCTTTTGAGTTGTTCAAACGCCAACTGCAAATTTCCTGCGCCTTCCAGCTGTAAACCTTCGACGACTAATTGGTAGTCGCCGCGGCCTTCGTACAACCCGACGCGTCCGCGCGCAATTACTTGCATGCCGTGTTCGGGTTTAAAGCGCAGTAAAGCGTTTTGACCGCGAAACATCGCGCAGCGCACTTGCGCTTTGTCATCTTTGAGCGTGAAGTACCAGTGACCGGAAGAAGGTATGGCGAGGTTGGAAATTTCACCGCGCACCCATACAGTGGCTAAATGTGTTTCCAATAATTGACGCGCGCGGCGGTTCAGCTCGGTGACGCTGAAAATGTGCTCAGTGCTCGTCATTTAAGCTTCGTGCACAAATGCAAAACGCGGCACAGATTTTCCATCGACCACAACTGCTTCGCAGAACATATTGAGTGGACGAACCCACACGCTGTAGTCGTCGTACAAACAACGGTAAACCACCAGTGCTTCGCGTGTTTCTGAATGGTGAGCAATTTCCATCACGAGATAGTCTTTGCCTTTGTAATGTCGATAGATACCGCGCTTAATCATGAGTGTTTGTAGTAGAAGTTGAATTGGGTAATTGCGGTGCTAATTTCTCATCGATTAATACAGCGGCTAATTGAAAGCCTCTGTAGCCCCAATGAGTGTCATTCGGCAAATAGATATCTTGGTCACCCGCTGCAATCAATGTGCGGATAGCCGGCAACATATCAACGCCATGCGTGGTTGCTGCATTCATATTAATGCTCTCAGCCAGTGATGTTTTCTGACGCAGTTTTTCATCAGCAAGATAGGGTTGGTATGCGGTAGTTTTATCGGGCAGTGTAAGAATCACAAAAGGAATCTGAGTGGCGGCCAAAGCTTGTGCTGTGGCTCGGATGGTGCAGTGCAGCATATTGAGGTCAACTTCGTTAATGTTGTTATACAGTAAAAAATCTCGGCTTAATGAAAGGAGTTGATCGCTGCGTGTATTGCTAAATAGATTGCTCGATGTCAATGCTAATATTTTCGCTTTGCGTTTGCGAGGTTTAAAAAAGGCTTCGCTGTTTAACTTAAATGTATGAAAACCTTCTGAAATATTATTGCCAGAAATGGGTTTTGTTATCCGACTTCTATCGGGAAAGAGGGGTAGCTCTGCGATGTGCGTATACAGTTTACTGGCATCGGGTGGTGCCTCTCTTTCAATCAGAGGTAGCTGACAATCGCTCAAGGGTTTTGTAAAAGTTGTTGCGCTACCGTACATGCTATACATAGAACGCTCTACGGTTTCTATAACTACGGCATCAATTTTTTCTTGTGCTATACGCGCTATAACGGCATTTAAATTTGTTTTTCCGCTGTGAATAAAAGAGAAAGTATATTTTTCTTTAAGAAAGGACTGCCAATAGCCGGCTTCAGAAAAAGAGTCGCCAACCACAAGAATATGAGAGGCGCCCTCTTTGCGGGGCGTATTGGTAGTAGGAGTGATGTTTTGTTGTGGTGTATTCCAGCCGAACCAGCGCTCAGGGTATCCGCTGATGCGTGTGAGATCCCCTGTAATAGGCTGCGACCAAAGCATAATGGCAGCACAGGAGCACACCACGAAAAAAACTAAAGATAAAAAAATAGTGTTATAAATTTTCATCATTAAAATTGAAAATAAAGAAACTCGCTGACTTGTCCGATATTGACAATGCTGATGGCTAGTGCGAGACCACCAGTGACGGCCAATAGCGGGCTAGGGCGCCACTGCCATCGTGTTTGGTGATTAACTTTGTCAGATGTCGGTCTAAAGTTATTCATAATTTCTTGTGTGTTGGGTGCAAACAAAGCCAAGCATGAAGTCCATACAACAAGATTCCATCCGTCATCCGCATGGCTCACGATGCTGGGCGATTGCTCTGGATCAAGCGTGAATATTCCTGCCATTGCTTTTAATAGCAAGAGGGCGTCGGAAATTGATTCGGCACGAAATATGACAAACGCAATGACGACACCCAGTATGGTGAGGAGCCATCCTGCGAGTGCGCGTGCACGCGCTGTGATTGTAGTTGTGTCAGTTGGTGCTGGAAAAAATTCACGAAATACGTGGTTAATTGTGAGGTAAATGCCGTGTAGAGCACCCCAAATTATAAAAGTCCAACCTGCCCCGTGCCAAAAACCACCCAGTAGCATGGTAATCATCAAGTTGAGGTAGCGGCGTGATTTTCCTAAACGATTACCGCCTAAAGCAATATAGAGATAGTCGCGTAAAAATTGAGACAAAGTCATATGCCATCGCCGCCAAAAATCGATGATGCTGGTTGCTTTGTAGGGCGAGTTAAAGTTGAGTGGTAGTTTGATGCCAAAAAGTCGCGATAAACCAATGGCCATGTCAGAGTAGCCAGAAAAATCAAAATACAGTTGCAGGCAGTAGGCTAACGCACCAAGCCACGCTTCACTTGTTGATAGGGTGGTTGTGTGGTGACTCACAGAAAAAATAGGATTGACATATTCTGGGAATGAATCAGCAATGATGACTTTCTTGAACATGCCGATAGCAAAAATAGTAAGCCCAACGGCGATATTTTCTTGGCTGATGCTGTAAGTATCTTTGCGAGCAAACTGCGGCATCATCTGTTTGTGATGCAAGATAGGCCCCGCAATTAAATGCGGGAAGTAAGTGATAAATAATAAATAGTGAATAGGATTGCGTTCTTTGACGATACCTTTGTGGCAGTCAGCTAAGTAAGCAATTTGTGTGAAGGTAAAGAAAGAAATGCCAAGAGGCAAAATAATATCTGGAAATGAAAGATTGGAGCCAGTTAGCGCAATCCAATTATCTAAAAAGAAATTGGTGTACTTATAATGAGCGAGTAGAACGAGGTCAAAAACTAAGCCAGCAATAAACCATAGTTTTGCGCGGTGTAAGGTCTGTTGTTCTATGGCGCTACTGATTTGCTTGCCAATCTGGTAATTGGCTGTGATTGATATCAACAGCAGTGGTACATAATTTATATCCCAGTAGCCATAAAAGAATAAAGAGGCCAACGCTAGCCAGAGTGCTGCCGCCTCATGACGAAAACGGGCAGCAATAAAAAAACCCGCAAAAACAATGGGTAAAAATAGAAAAATGAACGAATAAGAGTTAAACAACATCAGAGACGGTTCCTAGGCCATTGAGGTTGAAAGGCAGCCTCAATTTGTTGTGCGGCTAATTCAAAGCCGTGATACCCCCAATGCGTATCATTCGGTAGATAAAAATCTACAGTATTGTTCGCCAGTGCGTCTCTAATGTTAGGGAGCATATCAATAGTGTGAGGTATGCGGATTTGATGCAGCAGGCGTGTTATTACTGGTGGTTTGTCGCGTAGCGCTGACGAGTTGATGTACGGTTGGTAGGCAGTAGTTTTATCAGGAACAATCACAAAAACAAAAGGCTTGTTGAGCTGTGTCAGCGCGTGTGCCAGCGTGCGCATAGAGCACTGCATGGTAGATATGGCTGCATCATTGAACGAGGGTAATAGCAGCAGATCACTTTTTAGCGTGAGAATTTCTTTATTGCGTGCCGAGCTAAATAGTGTTGGCGTTGTGAGATCGAATATCCTAGCGAGTTGTTTCCTAGGTTTTATTGCAAAAAAGATATGCTGCTTAGCAAGATAGAAACCTTGAGAGATTTCTTTTGCAGTGCGAGGAAAAGTTTCTCTTGCATACGGAGGGTAGGAAACAGAAAGAAGAGCTTTTTCTACGCTGAGTGTTGAGGTTGATGGAGTAATTGGGTCGCAATTTTTTGGTGTGCTACCCATAAACTCAGATTCATCGCCAAACATGGCGTAAGTAAATCGCTCTACGCTTTCAATCACAACGCCGTCTGGGTTTTCTGTGCGGATCTTTTCGATGATTTTGTGAAAGCTGGTGTTTCTTGTTGGAACTAGCGTAAAGCTGTAACGATCATTGAGGTACGCCTGCCAGTGCCCTATTTCTGAGAACGAATCACCGAGCACTAAAATATGTTTTTTTGAGGTGGTTCGTTCTGTGTTTGTGTTGTCAGGAATTTTTTGCTGTGGGACATTCCATCCATACCAGCGTTCTGGATAGGCGCCAATACGCGTTAAATCGCCACTCAGGGGTTGCGCCCAGATAATTAAGCAGGCGCAAAAGCCTACCAAAATGCAGGTGAGAATAATCACGATGTTGTTATAAGTTTTCATCATCGTCAAAACTGAAAGTAAAGAAATTCACTGACTTGGCCGATGTTCACAATGCTATAACTCAGAACAAGAGCGGTGAGTAGAGCCAATAGTGGGTATGGTCGCCACTGCCAGCGAGTGTTGCTAGGTGTGGCGTCGGATGCGGGTTGAAAACGGCTCATAATTTCTTGTGTGTTGGGCGCAAACAGAGCGATTAAGCCGGCTAGCAAAACATAGTCACGCCCGTCATCTGCATGTTTCAAAATGGAGATAACTTGTTCTCCATCCGCCGCTGAAGACAGTCCAGCCATTGCTTGCAATATGGTGAGTGCATCATGCATTGATGCTGCACGGAAAATCACAAAAGCAACTACAACGCCCAGCATGGTAAGCGCCAGCCGATGGTGGCGCGTGCACGAGTAGAGAAGAGTGATGCGTTTTGTGACTCTGGGAAAAACTCACGGAACATATGGTTGATGGTGAGGTAAATGCCGTGCAATGCACCCCACACAATAAAAGTCCACCCCGCCCCGTGCCAAAAACCACCGAGCAACATGGTGATCATCAGATTGATGTAACGGCGCGATTTACCTAAGCGATTGCCGCCCAGTGTGATGTAGAGGTAGTCGCGCAAAAACTGCGACAGCGTCATGTGCCAACGCCGCCAAAAATCAATGATGTTGGTGGATTTATACGGCGAATTAAAATTGAGCGGTAATTTGATGCCGAACAGACGCGATAGACCAATCGCCATATCGGAGTAGCCGGAAAAATCAAAATACAGTTGCAAGCAGTAAGCCAATGCGCCGAGCCATGCTTCACTGGTGGCGAGCAGTCCTGGATGTTTGCTGACGGCAAAGACTGGCCCTGCAAAGTTAGCCAATGGATCAGCGATCGCCATTTTTTTGAACATGCCAATAGCGAAAATGGTGAGGCCAACGGCAATATTTTCTTGGCTAATTCGATAAGTATCAGCGCGCGCAAACTGCGGCATCATTTGTTTGTGATGCAGAATGGGGCCAGCGATTAAATGTGGGAAGTAGGTGATAAACAGCAAATAGTGCACGGGATTGCGCTCTTTCACGATGCCTTTGTGGCAGTCCGCCAAGTAGGCAATTTGTGTGAAGGTAAAAAATGAAATACCGAGAGGCAGAATGATATTGGGTAACGAAAGATTGGAGCCTGTGAGTGCAATCCAATTATCGAGAAAAAAATTGGTGTATTTGTAATGAGCCAGTAAGCCCAAATCAAACGCTAAGCCGAGAATTAACCAAGTTTTAGCGCGGCGTGCGGCTTGTTGTTCAATTGCGCCGCTGATTTGTTTGCCAATTTGGTAATTTGCTGCGATGGATATCAGTAGCAACGGCACATAAGAAATATCCCAATAGCCGTAAAAAAATAGCGAACTCAGCGCCAACCACAGTGCCGCAGCTTCTTGCCGGTACCTTGCGGTAATAAAAAAACCTGCTAGTACCACTGGCAGGAACAACCAAATAAATTGATACGAATTGAACAGCATGCAGCGTTAAACAACCTGCAGATGTTCAGTACGTATTTTTTGTTCCCAAATTTGTGGGCCGGTGGTGTGCACAGAAATGCCGTTGATATCGACAGCAACCGTCACGGGCATGTCTTTCACTTCAAATTCGTAAATCGCTTCCATACCTAATTCAGGAAACGCCAATACTTTGGCGGCCGTGATCGCTTTGGAAACGAGATACGCTGCACCGCCCACTGCCATCAAATACACGGCTTTGTTGTCTTTGATGGCTTCGATGGCGACAGGGCCGCGCTCGGATTTGCCAATCATGCCGATCAACCCCGTTTTCTCCAGCATGGTGCGTGTGAATTTATCCATGCGCGTTGCGGTGGTGGGGCCAGCGGGACCGACCACTTCGTCGCGCACTGGGTCAACGGGGCCTACATAGTAGATAAAGCGATTGGTGAGATCGACGGGCAGCTCTTCGCCTTTTGCCATCATGTCGATCATTTTTTTGTGTGCAGCATCGCGACCAGTGAGCATTTTTCCAGAAAGCAATAGTGTTTCACCGGATTTCCATTCAGCCAGATCAGCTTTGGTGAGATTGTCGAGATTGACGCGGCGCGAGTTGCCTGTCTCCCAAGTGATTTCTGGCCACTCTTCGAGCGAAGGCGGTGTTTGCAGCGATGGGCCGGAGCCATCCAGCACAAAATGCGCGTGGCGTGTGGCAGCGCAGTTGGGAATCATGCACACGGGCAGTGAGGCAGCGTGCGTGGGGTAGTCTTTAATTTTGACATCCAGCACGGTGGTCAAACCGCCGAGCCCCTGCGCGCCAATGCCGAGTTGATTCACTTTTTCAAACAATTCCAAACGCAATTCTTCGATGCGATTTTGCGGGCCGCGCGCCATCAAATCATAAATATCAATTTCATCCATCAGCACTTCTTTCGCCAGCACAGCAGCTTTTTCTGCAGTGCCACCGATGCCAATGCCGAGCATCCCTGGCGGACACCAACCCGCGCCCATGGTAGGCAGCGTTTTCAGCACCCAATCCACGATGGAGTCGGAGGGGTTCAGCATCGCCATTTTGGATTTGTTTTCTGAGCCGCCACCTTTGGCTGCCAAATCCACTTCAACTTTGTTACCGGGGACGATTTGGTAGTGAATCACAGCTGGCGTGTTGTCCTTGGTGTTTTGGCGTTTGCCTGCTGGGTCAACCAAGATAGAGGCGCGCAGGATGTTGTCAGGCTGCAAATAAGCGCGGCGCACGCCTTCGTTAATCATGTCGTCCACGCTCATGGTCGCGCCGTCCCAGCGCACATCCATGCCTACTTTGATGAATACGGTCACGATACCGGTGTCTTGGCAGATTGGGCGGTGCCCCATGGCACACATACGCGAGTTGATCAGAATTTGTGCGATAGCGTCTTTGGCTGCGGGATTTTGCTCGCGGTCGTAGGCTTTGTGCATCGCCTGAATGAAATCCACGGGGTGATAGTAGGAGATGAATTGCAGGGCATCGGCGACGCTGGCGATCAGGTCGTCTTGGCGAATAACAGTCATGGCAAACTCCGTGGATGGTGCTAAAACGAGGCACTTATTCTAGCAGTAGGCGCGTATATAATGCCGACCTTTCGTTTTCGATCGATAGAGAAGGCTGCATGATCATCCAACCAAAAGTTCGCGGTTTTATTTGTACCAATGCGCACCCCAAAGGCTGTGCCGCTAATGTGCGCCAGCAAATTGATTATGTGCGTCAGCAGGGCGCCATCGCCAATGGTCCTAAAAATGTTTTAGTGATTGGTGCGTCTACAGGTTACGGTTTGGCATCGCGCATCACCGCCGCATTCGGTTGCGGTGCAAAAACGCTGGGCGTTTTTTTCGAAAAAAAGCCGGATGAAAAACGCACCGGCACGGCGGGTTGGTACAACTCAGCGGCTTTTCATCAAGCGGCAAAAGAAGCAGGTTTGTACGCCAAACACATCAACGGTGATGCGTTTTCGGATGAAATAAAACAAAAAACTATCGACACCATTAAAGCCGATATGGGCAAAGTGGATTTGGTGATTTACAGCTTGGCTTCACCGCGTCGCCAACATCCTAAAACCGGTGTCGTGCACGGCTCAGTGTTGAAACCTATCGGTCAAGCTGTGACACAACGCGGTGTAAACACCGATAAACAAATCGTTGAAGAAGTCACGCTACCTGCGGCAAGCGAAGAAGAAATTGCCAACACAGTTGCGGTGATGGGTGGTGAAGATTGGCAGATGTGGATTGATGCGCTGCTCGCTGCCGGCGTGTTGGCTGATGGCGCACAAACCACGGCCTACACTTATCTCGGTGAAAAATTAACTTGGGATATTTATTGGAACGGTACTATCGGCGCGGCGAAAAAAGATTTGGATCGCACGCGCGTTGCCATTGATAGCCAATTGGTAAAAGTGCAGGGAAAATCCTATGTTTCCGTGCTGAAAGCGCTGGTGACGCAGGCGAGCGCCGCTATCCCCATCATGCCTTTGTATTTGTCATTGCTGTACAAAGTGATGAAAGAAAAAGGTGGGCATGAAGGTTGTATCGAACAAATTTATCGTTTGTTTCACGATTGTCTTTACAGCAGCGCGCGCAGCTTGGATGCAGAAGGGCGTTTGCGTGTGGATGACAAAGAATTACAGCCAAATATTCACGCTGCAGTGGCAGCGTTGTGGCCGACAGTGACGACAGAAAACCTGTATCAGTTGACTGATTTCCAAGGCTACAAAGACGAGTTTTTGAAGTTGTTTGGCTTTGGTTTTGCTGAAGTGAATTACGACGAAGACTTAAGCCCGATCGTGGAGTTGCCGCTGGTTTAATTGTTGTGGCGCGCGTGAATTCGGGCGAGTTGGTGCAGTTGTCGCCCTTGGTGAGGCGGCTGACTGCCAACAACCCCAGCATGCTCGCGGGCGCGGGCACCAATTGCTATTTGATTGGCGATAAGGAACTTGCCATTTTGGATCCAGGGCCAGCGGATTCGTCACATATCCAAGCAATTCTGAATGCCGTCGGCGATACAGCGGTGCGCTGGATTGTTGTCACGCACACGCACCCTGATCATTCTCCCGCAGCGAAAATTTTGGCGGAGCGCACCGGTGCTGCTTTGGTAGGTGCTGTGTTGCCCAATGATGAGCAGCAAGACGCCAGCTTTGTAGCTGATCGCGATATCCATCACGGTGATTTAATCGAAGGCGAGGGCTTCACATTAGAAGCGATGGCCACGCCAGGACATGTCTCCAACCATTTCTGCTATTTATTGCGAGAAGAGGGTGCGGTTTTTACTGGTGATCACATTATGGAAGGCTCCACCGTAGTGATCGTGCCACCTGCGGGTGATATGGCGGATTACCTGCAATCTTTGTCTATTCTTAAAAACTATTCCCTGCAATCTTTACTGCCTGGGCATGGTGATGCGATGTTGAATCCTATCGAGGTGATTGATGGCTTAATTGCTCATCGCTTGCAACGCGAAGGGAAAGTGGTGGATGCGCTGCGTTCGATGGGGGCGGCTTCTACTATTGATGCCTTGGTATCGGTGGTTTACAGCGATGTTGATCCGAGCCTGCACCCGATTGCTAAAGTGTCTTTGTGGGCGCACCTGCTCAAGCTGGAAAAAGACGGTAGAGCAAGGAAAGAGGGTGAGGTAGGCGGCTGGGATTTCAGTCGACAGTATTGGTTTTGGAAAGAATCTCTCTGAAATAAACACCTAAGAAAAGATAATTTATTGCTTGAAATGCGAAGGGGTGGTCACTACAATTCGCCCCCCAAATCCAGCCACTGACCAAGAGCAGGACAGAAATGAAGACGATCAGCGCCAATGCGCAGACAGCACAACACGACTGGTATGTAGTAGATGCCGATAATTTGGTTCTGGGCCGTTTGGCGGCAGAGCTAGCTCGTCGTCTGCGCGGCAAGCACAAGCCTGAATTTACCCCGCATTGCGATACCGGCGACTTTATTGTTGTGGTTAATGCAGAAAAAGTGCGTGTAACTGGCGCCAAGAACAAAGACAAGGTTTACTACAGCCACAGTAACTTCCCCGGCGGTTTGAAAGAAATCACTTTTGAAAAGTTGATTGATCGTGCGCCAGAGCGCGTCATTGAATTGGCAGTAAAAGGTATGTTGCCACGCGGCCCATTGGGTCGTGCAATGTTCAAAAAACTCAAAGTCTATGCTGGCCAAGAGCACCCACACAGTGCCCAACAGCCACAAGTTCTTTCACTGTAAGAGGCAGATATGGCTGTTCAGCAAGCAGTAAAGCAAAATTATGGAACAGGTCGCCGTAAAACTGCGACCGCTCGCGTCTTTATCAAAGCGGGCAACGGTAACATCACTATCAACGATCGCGCACTGGAAAATTATTTCGGTCGTGAAGTGGCGCGCATGATCGTGCGTCAGCCTTTGGTGCTGACGGGCTTGGATCAGAAGCTGGATCTGAAAATCACAGTCGCTGGCGGTGGCAGCTTTGGCCAAGCGGGTGCTATTCGTCACGGCATTACTCGTGCCTTGATGGAATACGACGAAAGCTTGCGCGGCGCATTGCGTGCGGCGGGTTATGTGACGCGCGATTCGCGTGAAGTGGAGCGTAAGAAAGTTGGCTTGCGCAAAGCGCGTAAGCGTCCACAGTACTCCAAGCGTTAATTTTTTTCTTGTTTTGTCATTGCGCCCGAATCTCGTCAGTGGTTCGGGCGTTTTTGTTTCCAAGCAATACAACGGGTTGCGATTGATTGGGCGATGCTTTCTTGCCTTGAGCGGTCAGTCTGGCATAATACCGCTCGAATTTTTCGGGTCATTTTTAAACCTCAGAGGCTCTGTGATTTACAGAGATGCGTCTAGCAGTGATGGGAGAAAAGCGTCATGAGTAATGACGGTGTAAACCACGCGCGGCGCCGCTTCCTTACCGTTGCCACCACTGGTGTCGGCGTTGCTGGAGCGGGTTTTGTCGCTACCCCTTTTGTCGGATCTTGGAATCCTAGTGCGAAAGCCAAATCGGCGGGCGCACCAGTTAAGGCCAATATCAGCAAATTAGAAGAAGGGCAGATGGCCTCTTTTGAGTGGCAAGGAAAGCCTGTCTATGTTGTGCGCCGAACGCAGACCATGGTGGCTGATTTGGCAAAGCTAAATAGCCAGTTGAAGGATCCTGAGTCCTTGAAGTCAGAGCAGCCGGCGTACTGCAAAAACGAACACCGCTCCATTAAAGACACCGTGTTTGTGGTGGTAGGCCTCTGCACGCACTTGGGTTGTGCACCAAAATTTCGCCCAGAGTTAGCTCCAGAAGATTTGGGTAAAGATTGGGTGGGTGGCTTTTTCTGCCCTTGCCACGGCTCTAAATTTGATTTGGCTGGTCGAGTGCTGGCCAATGTGCCTGCGCCAACCAATTTGTCCATCCCCGCCTATCGTTTCGATAGCGACAACATCATTGTGATTGGCGAAGACCAGAAGGAGGCCGCATGACTTCTTGGCTGATTGGTTTGCGAGATTGGGTAGATGCGCGTCTACCTATCATGCGTGCATGGAACACCCACATGGGTCAGTACTACGCGCCTAAGAATTTTAACTTTTGGTATTTCTTTGGTGTGCTGTCGCTGTTGGTGCTGGTCAACCAGTTGCTGACCGGTATTTGGTTGACGATGTCGTACACGCCTACTGCAGAAGGTGCATTTGCTTCTGTTGAATACATCATGCGCGATGTGGACTACGGTTGGATCATCCGTTACATGCACTCGACCGGCGCTTCTGCATTTTTTGCTGTGGTTTATCTGCATATGTTCCGTGGCTTGTTGTACGGATCGTACAAAAAACCGCGCGAATTGGTGTGGTTGTTCGGTATGTTGATCTACCTCTGCCTGATGGCTGAAGGCTTCATGGGCTATGTGTTGCCATGGGGTCAGATGTCTTATTGGGGCGCGCAGGTAATCGTTTCATTGTTCGGCGCGATTCCTGTGGTTGGTGACAGCATCGTGCAGTGGGTGCGCGGTGATTTCTTGATTTCCGGCATCACGCTCAACCGTTTCTTTGCGCTGCATGTTGTTGCGATTCCATTGATTTTGGTGATGTTGGTCGTGCTGCACTTATTGGCATTGCACGAAGTGGGTTCTAACAACCCAGACGGCATTGAAATCAAGAAAAAGAAAGGTGCAAACGGCAAGCCGCTGGATGGCATTCCTTTTCATCCGTACTACACCGTGCATGACTTGGTGGGCATTGCTGTATTTTTGTTTGTGTTCTGCTTCATTCTCTTTTTTATGCCGGAGATGGGTGGATATTTTCTCGAATACGCTAACTTTGAAATCGCCAACAATTTGAAAACTCCTGCGCATATCGCACCTGTGTGGTACTACACGCCGTTCTACGCCATGTTGCGTGCTACTACGCTAGAGTGGTTCGGTTTGTCGTCAAAATTCTGGGGTTTTGTGGTGATGGCTGCGGCGATTGCCATCATGTTTGTTCTGCCTTGGTTGGATCGCAGTAAAGTGAAATCTTGGCGTTACAAAGGTTGTTTGACCAAAATTGCCCTCTACTCATTGGCTATTTCATTTGTAACTTTGGGCTACTTGGGTGCTATTCCTGCAGGTGGCTATTTCTTGGGTAATTTGTTGCACCACAAAATTTCGTGGTTGGAAAACAATGATATGTCCCAGTATCTGACGGTGGTTTATTTTGCTTTCTTCGTATTGATGCCGATTTATACATCAATCGAGAAAACAAAACCTGAGCCAGACCGCGTTACGATGAAATAAGGAGTGATGCGATGAAAAAATTACTTATTTTGTTAACGCTGGGGGTGCTGCCATTGTTCGCTTTCGCGAGCGAAGGTGAAAAATCATGCGGTACGATTGAATGCGACAAATTTGAACCGGCATTGCACGACAAGGCGGCTTTGCAACGCGGCGCAAAAGATTTCGTGAACTATTGCATGGGCTGTCACTCGTTAACCTATATGCGTTACGAGCGTATGGCGGATGATTTAGGTATCCCGCATGAGATTGCCCAGCAAAATCTCAATTTTTCCGAAAGCAATATCGGTGATTTGATGGCCATTGCTGCGCCTGCTAAGGAGCAGAAAAAATGGTTTGGTGCCGCGCCGCCGGATTTAACACTCGTGGCTCGCGCTAGGGGTGTCGATTGGTTGTACACCTACCTGCGTAACTTTTATCAAGATGACAAGCGCCCTTACGGTGTGAATAACCGTGTATTCAAAGATGTCGGTATGCCCCACGCCATGTTGGAATTACAAGGTATGCCTAAGTGTGCGCCAGGCCCTGTACATGCAGAAAACGGTGGCATCAAGCGCGACCCGCTGACGCGTGCAGAAATCTTGGTCGACGCTAAAACAGGTGCTGCATTGAACCCTTGTGGCCGCCTAACTGTTGAGAAAGAAGGTAAACTGAAACCCGCTGAGTTTGATCAAGCGGTTGGCGATTTAGTGAGCTTTTTGGCTTATGCGGGCGAGCCTTCTGCGTTGAAGCGTCAACGCATGGGTGTTTATGCGTTGTTCTTCGTATCCTTATTCTTCGTATTCGCATGGCTGCTCAATAGAGAATACTGGAAGGATGTTCACTGAGTACTCAAAGTATTGAGTAGAGAAACTCAGTTTAGTAACACGGAAAGCCATAATCGAGGGGCGGCGCGAGTCGCCCTTGTTTATTTATCTCGGAGTGTTTTTTATGTCAGTCATTACTCGCCGTTCAACAATGGCTTTGTTTTCAGACGGTGCTAGCCATCTTAGCCACTGCGTACGCATTGTGTTGGCCGAAAAAGACATCACCGTAGAAATTATTGATACGCGTCCATCGGATATTCCAGAGGAAGTATCTGAGCATAACCCGTACAACAGCCTGCCCACATTGGTTGATCGCGAATTGGCGCTGTATGACGCTTGGGTGATGATGGAATATTTGGATGAGCGTTTTCCTCATCCACCGTTGTTGCCCGTTTATCCAGTAACGCGCGCTCAGACGCGTTTGCTGCATAAGCGCATGGATAAAGATTGGGGTGCGTTGATTGAAACCATTGAAAAAGGTGATAAGGCGTCCGCGACTAAAGCAGCAAAAGAGTTGAAAGACACTCTGGTTGCGATTGCGCCAATTTTTAACGAAAAACCTTATTTTATGAATGATGAATTGACGCTCGCGGATTGCTGTTTAGTGCCTATTTTGTGGCGCTTGCCTTCATTGGGAATAGACCTGCCCAATAATAAGCAAACAAAACCGATGCATGATTATATGGATCGTATGTTCAAGCGCCGCGCTTTCCGTGCCAGCTTGTCTGAACAGGAAAAGGAAATGCGTCCAGAGCGCGCTGTAGAGCAGAAATAAGAGCTCCCATGTTGTCCAGTAAACCGTATCTTTTACGGGCGCTCCATGAATGGATTCTGGATAATCATTGCACACCGCATCTTGTTGTGGATGCGTTGCTGCAGGGCGTGATGGTGCCGCAAGAACATATCAAGGATGGTCAAATTGTGTTGAATATTTCTCCTTCGGCCGTGGTGGGTTTGGCTATGGGGCAGGATGCCGTTACCTTTAGCGCTCGCTTTGGTGGTGTGGCAAGAAATATCCATGTGCCCATTTATGCCATTCAAGGCATTTACGCCCGTGAAAATGGTCAGGGCATGATGTTCCCTTCGGAAAGTATTCCTGATCCAGATCCATCAGACGGTGGCGGCCAAGATACACCTAAGCCAGTACCTAGCCGCCCTGCTCTTCGCGTAGTGAAGTGATTCATGACCAGCCCAGTGACGCGAGATACTGATGAGCAGTTGGTCGCTAGGGTGCAAAAAGGCGACAAACGCAGCTTCGATTTACTGGTACTCAAGTATCAACACAAGGTGTTGTCCTTGGTGCGGCGCTATGTCAAAGATCACGCAGAAGCGGAAGATGTGGCGCAAGAAGCTTTCGTTAAAGCTTATCGCGCTATTGGAAACTTTCGAGGTGATAGCGCGTTTTACACATGGCTGTATCGCATTGCGGTGAATACCGCTAAAAACTTTTTGGATGCACGCAAGCGTCGACCCGCTTCTGATGTAGATATCGACGAAGTAGGAGATTTTGCTTTCAGCGAATTTTTGCGTGTGGAAGAAACACCAGAAAGCCTGCTGGCTACACAGGATCTTCATCGTGTTGTCGAAGAAGCCCTAGCGGCATTGCCAGAAGAACTGCGCAAAGCGCTGCTGCTGCGAGAGTTTGATGGTTTGTCCTATGAGGAGATTGCAGAGACTATGGATTGCCCGATAGGAACGGTGCGCTCTCGTATTTTTCGTGCACGCGAAGCGGTGGATATTGCTATTCGGCCTTTGTTGGAAACTTAATCGCAAGAAAATTAAGCCTTCTATGGAACTAATGGCGGCAGCAAAAGTCCCAACAATAGTTGATATGACTAACTGCCTAAGAAGAAATTACGCTACTGATTGAGGTGCCGTATGCCTGCTGATCGCCAACCTCCTTTTGACACTCAAGAATCCTTGTCCGCTGCAATGGATGGCGAAAGCCATGAATTGGAATTGCGTCGTTTGCTGAGCGAATGTGCGGACAGTGCAGAGCTGCGTCAGCGTTGGGCGCGCTATCACTTGGCCTCGGCAGTGATTCAAAAACAACCAGTTTCTTTTGGTAGTTCTCTCGCCTTCGCGGATGCCGTGCGCCACGCAATTGATGAGGACAATACGCAGAAGAATCAGGGAAATAAAAAAATCTTTTCTCGTATCGCGGTGGCAGCATCAGTGGCCTTGGTTGTTGTCGTCGGCGCGCAGTGGCAACAGAATCATCAGGCCGGTGATGCGCAGCAATTGGCAAGGAATGTGCCAGTTATTGATCACCATGATTCATTTTCAGAGCAAAAGTTGTTGGCTAGTATGCCTAGCGCTTTGGGTGTTGATAACATTTTCACGCAGTCTGATGAAGCGCGAAATTCACATCTAGCGATAAAGGCACAATTCAAAAATGTGTCGATGAATGTGGAGTCTGCTAGAGCTCCACTGATCAAAGCATCTAGACAAAATTTTTCAAGTCAGTAATTTTCCCACTCTGTAGTTCTCTGTAGCCTAGTGTTGTATTGGAGGCTTTATGCTGAGTAAAAAAAGCAACCACTGTGTAAGTGTTTGCAATATGAGGTTGTTAATTTATTTTTGGATAATGTCTTTGTTTTCAGTGGTTAGCTTTGCAGTAGAGCTTCCTGATTTTACTGCGTTGGTTGAAAAAGCATCGCCGGCGGTTGTTAAAATTCAAATTGAAACTTCACAAAATAGACCGCAGGCGTTTATGGGAGCGCCTAGAGCAAAAGGTATCCCAGAACCGATGGCATTAGGCTCGGGTTTTATTGTGGAAGCAGATGGTTATATTCTCACTAACCATCATGTGATTAGAGATGCTGATAGAATTATTGTTCGTCTAAATGATCGTCGGGAGTTTGATGCAGAAGTAATAGGTAGCGATGAGCGTTCGGATATTGCGCTATTAAAAATTGATGCCAGTAATTTGCCGACATTGGATTTGGCTGCAAACGATACGCTAAAAGTTGGCGAGTGGGTGTTGGCGATTGGATCGCCATTTGGACTGGATTATTCCGTTTCGCAAGGCATAGTCAGCGCCATTGGGCGCAGTTTGCCGAATGGTGAAAATGAAAATTATGTGCCGTTTATTCAAACTGATGTGGCAATTAATCCTGGAAACTCAGGCGGCCCTTTGTTTAATTTGGCTGGCGATGTTGTGGGAATTAACTCACAAATTTTTACGCGCTCCGGCGGCTCGATGGGGCTGTCATTTGCTATTCCAGCCAGCGTTGTGCGCAGCGTAGTCAAACAATTAAAAGAGTCAGGTTATGTATCGAGAGGTTGGCTGGGTGTTGCAATTCAGGAGGTTGATCGACAGTTGGCTCAGTCTTTTGGTCTCAGTAAACCGGAGGGAGCGCTCGTTGCTCAAGTAAACCCCGCAGGGCCAGCGGCACAAGCAGGTGTTATGGAAGGTGATGTGATTACGCGGTTCGCTGGTAAGCCCATCTTGTACTCAGGAGATCTCCCCCATTTGGTGGGGCTGGTGACGCCTAATAGCAAGGTGGACATGACGGTAATGCGGCATGGGCACCCGCAGGTAATTAGCGTTGTTGTCGGTGAGCTGGCCGATAAGCAAGCCCGTGTGACGAATCGTTATGCACGCAAAGCGCAACGCAGTAGCGTTAAAGGAGTTTTAGGCATGCAGCTTGATACTCTGGATAGACTGCAGATAACACAGCTGCATATTGCGGGCGGTGTTCGGATTCGCGCTATTCAGCAGGGAGGGGCTGCAGAAAAAGCTGGGTTGCGTGTGGGCGATATTGTTGTACAGCTGGGGTTTACCGATGTCACAAGCCCAGAGAGCTTTCAGCAAATTGTTAAGGACATGGAGGTTGGGAGTATTCAACCTATTCGCTTTTTCCGTGATGGCCAACCAATCTTTCGTTCTATCGTGATTCAGCCATAGATCAACTAAGGCACGGGGCAGGGGTGAATCAGGTAGAATGCAGCACTTTTTTTCTGCGCCGGAAATACCTGTGTCCGACCTGAGTCATATTCGTAACTTCTCCATCATCGCCCACATTGATCACGGTAAATCCACGCTGGCAGATCGCTTTATTCAGGTGTGTGGTGGCCTGTCTGCACGCGAAATGGAAGCGCAAGTTTTGGATTCAATGGATATTGAGCGTGAGCGCGGTATTACTATCAAAGCGCAGAGTGTGACGCTTAATTATCAAGCGCAGGACGGAAAAACTTATCAGTTAAATTTTATTGATACGCCGGGGCATGTGGACTTCAGTTATGAAGTGTCTCGCTCGTTGGCGGCGTGTGAAGGCGCTCTGTTGGTGGTCGATGCCGCACAAGGTGTGGAAGCGCAATCGGTGGCGAATTGTTATACAGCGATTGAACAGGGATTAGAGGTTTTGCCCATCCTCAATAAAATGGATTTGCCACAGGTTGAGCCTGAACGCGTACAAAAAGAAATTGAAGAAATTATCGGTA
This sequence comes from Pseudomonadales bacterium, assembly GCA_041395665.1. NCBI lineage: Bacteria > Pseudomonadati > Pseudomonadota > Gammaproteobacteria > Pseudomonadales > Pseudomonadales bacterium. Next base: position 26,144 of record JAWLAB010000008.1, on the reverse strand, counting down.
TTGATGCCAGTGAAGCCTGTCGTTGCAGCGCAAAATCCGGTTTGGGTATTGAAGATGTGTTGGAGCAATTGGTTGCCAAAATTCCATCACCAGAGGGCGATATTAATGCACCGCTGCAAGCACTGATTATCGATTCATGGTTTGATAATTATCTCGGTGTGGTTTCTTTGGTGCGTGTTAAACACGGTACGCTACGCAAGAAAGATAAAATTGTGGCGAAAAGTATCGGCAAGGCGCATCTGGTTGATGCAGTGGGTATTTTTACACCGAAGCGCAAAGAAACTGATGAATTAAAAGCAGGTGAAGTCGGTTTTGTTGTCGCCGGTATTAAAGATATTCACGGCGCGCCTGTGGGTGATACGCTGATTCATGCCGCATTTCCTGAAACAACTTCATTGCCAGGTTTTCAGAAAGTTAAACCGCAAGTGTATGCAGGTGTGTTTCCTGTTAATGCTGATGACTATGAAGATTTTCGTGAAGCATTGGCAAAGCTGACACTGAATGATGCCGCATTATTTTATGAACCTGAAACATCGGATGCATTGGGTTTTGGTTTTCGTTGTGGTTTTCTCGGTATGTTGCACATGGAAATTGTGCAGGAGCGCTTAGAGCGCGAATACGATCTCGATTTGATTACCACTGCCCCCACCGTTGTGTATGAAGTGGTGATAAATGGTGGTGAAGTCATCTCGGTCGATAACCCTTCAAAGCTACCCGATGCAGGAAAAATTCAGGAGATGCGCGAGCCCATCGCCGAGGCCAGTATTTTGGTGCCGCAGGCCTATTTGGGTAATGTCATCAGCTTGTGTGTAGAAAAACGCGGTGTACAGAAAGATATGCTGTTTATCGGCAATCAAGTGTCTTTGCGCTATGAATTGCCGATGAGTGAAGTGGTGATGGATTTCTTCGACCGCCTGAAATCAGTCAGTCGTGGTTTTGCTTCGCTGGACTACTCCTTTGTGCGTTTTGAAGCAGCACGCTTGGCAAAGCTGGATGTGATGATTAACGGTGATAAGGTTGATGCATTAGCAATTATTGTGCATCGTGATAATGCACAATCTCGTGGCCGTGTGTTGTGTGAAAAGATGCAAGAGTTGATTCCACGACAGATGTACGATGTGGCCATTCAAGCGGCTTTAGGTGGGCAAATCATTGCGCGCACTACAGTGAAAGCAATGAGAAAAAATGTGTTGGCAAAATGTTACGGCGGCGATGCGTCGCGTAAGAAAAAGTTGTTAGAAAAACAAAAAGCAGGCAAAAAACGCATGAAACAAATTGGTCATGTTGAGATTCCGCAGGAAGCATTCCTGGCGGTATTAAAGGCGGATTGAGAATGTTTGTTGTGATTTTGATAAGCGCCTTGGTGCTGAGTGTAGTGTTGTGGTTAGTGCAAGAGCATTTTGGTCGACCTCTTCGTATTGCAAAAATTGCGCAACAGCAAGGCTATAACACGCAATTATCAGCAACGGATGAGATGCCTGTATGGTTTCGCTTGCTGTCAGGCATGATTGTTTTGATTTGGCTTGGTGTGGCTATAGTGCTGGTTGGTGCTATGAACAAAGCAGGCGATGTTGGTGATTTTTCACTGATACTGGTATTGCTGGTAACGGCTGCCGGCATTGTTGTTGGAGCGGATCGATTTGTTTTTATGGTGCGTCGCGTTCGCTTGCTGGGAGCTGCGAATGTGCAGCGTGTACTGTCGCAAATGAAAGTGCCGGTTGATCGTCAGAAAACGGTTGACTGGGCTGAAAAAGATTTTGTTGTGGCGGAATACGCTAAATCATTTTTTCCCGTACTGGTTGTAGTGTTGGTATTGCGCTCTTTTTTGTTTGAACCGTTCAAAATTCCTTCAGCATCCATGGTGCCAACATTGTTGGTGCACGATTTTATTCTGGTGAATAAGTTTGCTTACGGTATTCGTTTGCCGGTTATTGGTACCAAAGTTTTCTCGGTGGGTGATCCAGAGAGGGGCGATGTCATGGTTTTCTATCCGCCCAATGACAAACGCTATTTTATTAAACGCGTTATTGGTCTTCCCGGTGACCACATTCAAGTGAAAGAAAATGTTGTCTTTATCAATGGTGTACGAATGCAGCAGGAGCAGCTGCGTATTGATGACTCGTCGTTCCCGTACATGATGGTTATGCAAGAGAACCTACAACCGAAAGAACACTTGATGCAGCGAGTGTCTTTGGTAACACCGCAAAGTAATTACGAAACAGTGGTGCCGGATGGTTCGTACTTCATGATGGGCGACAACCGTGACAACAGCAGTGATAGCCGTTTTTGGGGCGCTGTACCAGAGGCCAATATTGTCGGTAAAGCCGAGTATATTTGGATGCACTGGGAAGGCGTGACAGGCTTGCCCTCATTCTCACGCAGTGGTGTAATCCAATGACAAAAACAGCCAATAGAAGGAAACACAGATGAAGCAGCTTAAAGCACAGCGCGGTGCCACCATGTGGGAAATGTGTTTGTACCTCTTTGTTTTTTTGACGGTAGTAACAACGGCCTTAAAGCTGGGGCCGCTGTACATTCAAGATAGGAATATTCATTCAGCTTTGACTGCTTTAAATGACTCTTTGAAGGGTACTGACGCGACGAATGCGTTAATCAAAGATCGTTTATCAAAAACTTTTCAAGTTAGTATGATTGATGACAAAATTCTGAGTGACTTGGCTATTGATCGAACAGGTTCTGTGCCTGTTGTGACGCTGGATTATGATGTGCAGGCTCCCTTTGTTGGTAATGTTGAAGTACTGATTCATTTCAAACATTCCGTTGAACTGACATCTGTGCGCTAGTGAACGACGCTGTTATTTTTTTGCAGGAAAAGCTGTCGTATGTTTTTTCTAATCCTCAATTGTGCAGACAGGCACTAACACATAGAAGCTACGGTAGTCATCACAACGAGCGTTTAGAGTTTTTAGGTGACGCTATCCTTGATTTCATCGTCACTGAAATTATCTATCGCAAGCACCCTTCTGCAACAGAAGGAGAGCTATCCAATATGCGCGCCCACATTGTGCGTGGTGAGCAGTTAGCAAGAATTGGTGATGCTTTGTGCATAGGCGAATTGTTGCTGTTGGGAGCGGGAGAGCAGCAGGCGGGCGGGAGGCAGCGAGTATCACTCATTGCCAATGCGGTGGAAGCTATTATCGCAGCTGTCTATCTTGACGGTGGATTGCAGGTTTGTAGTGAGGTGGTGCAACAATTATTTGCGCCAATACTGGAAACACTAACACCAACTGTGGGTAAAGATGCTAAAACGACATTGCAAGAATATTTGCAGTCGAAACATTTATCGCTGCCGGTGTACGAGCTCGTTGATCGTAGCGGCAGCGATCATAATGCTACCTTTACCATGGCGTGTACCGTATCAGCATTGGACAAAAAGGAAACAGGTGTGGCATCGAGTCGAAAACAAGCGGAGCAACTGGCAGCTAAAAAAGTATTAGCGCATTTGGGCTTGTGAGCTGAGGTTATACGGTGGAAAAAGTAGAGCAATCGCCAACATCAATGAAACGCTGTGGCATGGTGGCCGTTGTTGGTAGACCCAATGTTGGGAAATCAACACTGCTTAACCACTTGGTTGGGCAGAAGTTGTGTATTACTTCGCGCAAGCCGCAGACTACGCGTCATTTAATTCTTGGTATTAAATCCACAGAAAACTGCCAGATGATTTTTGTGGATACGCCTGGTATGCACAAGCATGGCAAGCACGCTATGAATCAGCGCATGAATAAGGCGGCGAGTTCTGTGCTGCACGATGTGGACCTTGTGATTTGGGTTGTCGACCGCGCTGTGTGGACGGAAGAAGATGATCAGGTACTCAAACGCTTGGAGTCCACGGAAAGTCCTATCATCGTGGCAATCAACAAATCAGACAAAATTGAAGATAAGGCTGCTTTATTGCCGGTAATCGCGCGCTACTCGGCTTTGCGAAACTTCTTGGCTGTTGTGCCTGTTTCAGCATTGCACGGAGCTGGATTGTCTGTGTTAGAGGAAGTGATTTCTGAGCACCTGCCTGCTTCTGAATTTATTTATCCAGAAGATCAGTTGACAGATAAAAGTGAGCGTTTTTTTGCAGCGGAAATTGTGCGAGAAAAAATTATTCGCCAGTTGGGTGAGGAATTACCGTATCAAACAGCAGTTGAAATTGAACAGTTTGAAGATGACAACGGTTTGTTGCGTATTGCTGCTTTGATTCTTGTTGAGAAAGAAGGGCAAAAGAAAATCGTTATTGGCGATGGCGGTGAGCGACTCAAAAAAATTGGCCAGCAAGCGCGTTTGGATATGCAGCAAATGTTTGGTGCCAAAGTGATGCTGAAGTTGTGGGTCAAGGTGAGACGCGGTTGGGCCGATAATGAACGCGCACTCAATAGTTTAGGTATTGAATAAGTACGATGGCTGTGAAGAAATGACACACGCTTTTCTTCTACACAGTAAGCCATTTAAAGAATCCTCTGTTATTGCTTCTTTCGTGACAGATACCGATGGTCGTGTGGACTGCATTGCGCGTTCAGTGCGTGGCAAAGTCGGAAAAAAAAATAAGCCCATTATTCCTTTCTGTCTGTATGAGTTGTCATGGGCAGGCAAGGGTGAGCTGAAAACACTGCAGCATTTCGAATCAGTCAATTTCCCTATTTCCTTGTCTGGCACGCAGTTATTTTGTGGGTTGTATCTCAATGAGTTGCTGTATCACTTGTTACCCGTAATGGATGCGGATCATCAATGGATGTATTTGTATTCTGCCGCAGTGACACAGCTTGCGGAGCAAGAAAATCCAGAGCCAACCTTGAGAATGTTTGAGATGACTTTGTTAGAAATGCTGGGCTACGGCATTGATTTTTGTTGTGATGCATCGGGCGCGGCGCTGGAGCTGGATGCTTATTATCAATTCCTACCGGAACAAGGTTTGGTGCGAGTTGCGAACAGTACCGCTGCCTATGTAGGCAATGGGGAAGCTTTTATTGCAATGGGAAATCGAGATTTTTCGACAATGGAAGTGCGTAAGCTGGCAAAACTAACAATGCGCTCTGCGTTGTCTGTGTGTCTTGGCCGTAAAAAGCTGCATAGCCGAGAATTATTTCTTTAGTGTTAAAAAATTATTTAGTTATTAAGTGTTTGAGACGCTTTAATCGTGCGCGTGCGGATTTATCGCCACCTTCTGCTGCTCTTTCCAGCCAATACTGGTATTGATCCATGTTCTTGCTCACACCATTCCCCGCGTAGTACATGCGGGCAATCAACATTTGTGCGTGAGTGTCACCTGCATTTGCGCAGGGTAGCAATAGTGTAAAAGCCTGTGTGAAGTCGCTTTTGAAAAAGGCGCGCATTCCCGCATCGCGTGGGTCGGTGGTTTTATCGTCAGTCATCTGCTTCTGTGAAATGGATGGGAGAGCTGTTGTACCCACGAGTAATGTAGCAGGTTGCTGGTACTTTGGTCTGCGCAATCGCTACAATCCACGCATAACAGCACATTACCAGTGGCACGGGAGTTCATGCCTACACAATATGAGGAGTTTTTCCTGCGGCATCCTTCGCAGGACAATTATCGTCTACTGCGCGTCTACGCATGGTATCGCGCACTATTGTCGTGTGTGTTGTTGGCGCTGTTTGTGGTGGATGTCACATCCAATGTCTTAGGGCGTACCCACCCAGAACTTTACGGTTACGCCATTTCTATTTATTCATTGATCAGTGCGTTGATGTTGGGCGCTGTTTTGTTAATACGCAGAGAGCCGGTGTCAGGACAGATTTTTTCTATCTGTCTTGTGGATGTGATATTTCTAACCATCATCATGTATTGCAGTGGTGGGATTTCTACCGGTCTTGGTTCGCTTATTTTTATTACGGTCGCTGCCAGTAGTATTTTTTTACAAGGGCAGATTGCTACTTTACTTGCCGCGCTGGCGTGTATTGCTATCTTTATAGAAAGCCTTGCTTCTGGGTATTGGGGGCAAATTAAAATCAATCCCGTTGCTGTGGCTTTATTGGGTGGATTGTTGTTTGTTACTTCTATTCTTTTCCAATATTTAGCACGTCGCATACAGGCTTCACAGCAGTCAGCTATAGAGCAGGCGGAGCAGGCGGCAATTTTGCAACAGCTGAACGAGATGATTGTTCAGCGTATGAATACAGGAATTGTTGCCATAGATAAAGATGGATCTATTCTTTTATACAACGAATCTGCCGCGCGCTTATTAAACTTCCCTTTACGATTTGATCTCCGTGATCGAATGCATTTCAGTAGAAATCCTTCCGCACAAGTGTTGTTAGAGCAATGGGTGGAAAATCCATTAAAGCGCCCACCTGTATTAACCATGGAAGATGGTGGACTTGAAATTCAATTGAATTTTGCACGCATGGATAATGGTGATAATGACTTAGTGCTTGTGTTTGCGGAAGATACGAGAAAAGTCTCCCAGCAAGCACAGCAAATGAAATTGGCGTCATTGGGACATTTAACGGCCAGTATTGCGCATGAAGTGCGCAATCCCTTGGGGGCAATTAGTCATGCTGCGCAGTTATTGGCGGAATCAGAAAATTTATCAGATGCGGATAAAAGGCTTTCTACCATTATCCAAAATCACTCTCTGCGCGTTAATGGCATCATTGAAAATGTTCTTCGCCTCTCACGGCGTGAGGCATCCAACCCTGAAAAATGTGATCTATGTGAGTGGGTGAAATATTTTTCTAAACAGCATGTCCAAACTTATGATCAAGCTGTGGACATTATTTTGGAGCTTCCTAATCATCCTCTGCCAATTTACTTTGACCTCAGTCAGCTGGAACAAATATTGGCCAATCTCTGCTCCAATGGACTGCGCTATAGCAAAAAAAATACTGGCGAGATGAAAATTAGATTGCATGCTTATATGCATGAAGCGCTGGGAACGCCTTATTTAGAGGTCATTGATTTTGGTGTTGGTCTTTCCCAAGAGCAATATCAGCAAGTTTTTGAGCCGTTTTTCACAACAGAAACGAAAGGTACGGGGCTTGGTTTATATATCGCTAGAGAGTTGTGTTTAGCGAATCAAGCAAGCTTAGAATATCGTCGTACAAATGAAGGGTTAAGCTGTTTTCAAATTGGATTTTCACATTCCAACCGAGTGATTGCGTGAGTATGAGTACAAATATTACAGCGTTGATTGTTGATGATGAGCCAGATATTAGAGAGCTGTTGGAGATTACTTTAGGTAGGATGAATTTGCGCACAGTGAGCGCAGGTGATTTAACAACTGCCAAGCAATTACTGAGAGAAGAAAAAATATCCCTGTGCTTAACCGATATGCAGCTTCCTGATGGTAATGGGTTGCAACTGGTTCAACATATCCAAAACAGTTACCCGCATATACCCGTGGCGGTGATTACAGCATTTGGCAGTATGGATACTGCTATCAATGCGCTGAAAGCAGGTGCCTTTGATTTTGTTTCTAAACCCGTCAATTTGGAGCAATTGCGCGGTTTAGTGGATGCAGCATTAAAGCTGCAAAAACCAGAAGCAGCTGGCGAGACGAGTAATGAATTATTGTTGGGTGATAGTGAGGCGATGCAACGCCTTCGCACACAAATTATTAAACTCGCACGCAGCCAAGCGCCTATTTATATTCATGGCGAGTCGGGTAGTGGAAAAGAATTGGTGGCGCGTTCTATTCATGCAAAAGGCTCGCGCACGAGCCAAGCTTTTGTGGCGGTGAACTGCGGTGCTATCCCTTCTGAATTGATGGAAAGTGAATTTTTTGGCCACAAAAAAGGTAGCTTTACAGGTGCGACAGCCGATAAAGCGGGGCTTTTTCAAGCAGCGCACGGCGGTACATTGTTTTTGGATGAAGTGGCTGATTTGCCTTTGGATATGCAGGTGAAATTGCTGCGTGCGATTCAAGAAAAAAGTGTGCGCGCCGTCGGTGCAGAAAAAGAAGTAGCAGTGGATGTGCGCGTGTTGAGTGCCACGCATAAAAACTTGGCAGAAGAAGTGAAAGCTGGGCGGTTTCGCCAAGATTTGTTTTACCGTATCAATGTGATTGAGTTGGCCGTACCTCCGTTGCGTGATCGTGGTGGAGATATTGCACTGCTATCGCAGCGTTTTCTTGATCAATTTGCCAAAGAAATGCAGCTGCCACCGGCGCGTTTATCGGAAGATGCACAGCAGGCACTGCAGCACTACACCTTCCCTGGCAATGTGCGTGAGTTAGAAAATATTCTTGAGCGTGCATTTACTTTGTGTGAAGGCGATGTCATTCATGCCGCTGATTTGCATTTGGGTTCGGCGGTCAGTGAGAGCATGTTGTTGCCAGAAGTAGAACAGATGGAGATTCCAGAGGGTATTGCAGAGCTGGATACTTATTTGGAATCGATTGAGCGTGGTGTTATTACACGCGCATTAGAAGCCAATCGTTGGAATAAAACGGCGACAGCGCAAAAGCTCGGTATTTCATTCCGTCAGTTGCGCTATCGCCTTAAAAAATTAGGCATGGATGATTGATTGGTCACTATAAAACAAATGGAAAAATTGCTTTGCGTGCAGCTGGATAATCTGAAAACTTTTCGCGATACCAGCGGTGTGAGGAAATGGCTTTCGGCACCAAGTTGGCCGCTGTAAAACAGACAAAAGCAAAAGCGGGCAGGGACCATCCCGCCAACGCAAACCCTGTCCATTGCAGAATCTCTCCCAAATAGTTGGGGCAAGAAACCCAGCGATACGCACCACCTTGCGGAATTTTGTAGCCGGTTTCGCCTGGCTTACGCAAATTGCGCAAGATGGCATCCGATTGCTTAGCCAAGGCAAAACCTGCACAAAACAAAATAATGCCTGCAATAAAACGAGGATCGCTCAACCAAGCGTTGCTGTGTAAATGTTCCGCCAGTGTGGAGAGAAACCAACCGTTGAGTGCACCATTTACCGCATTAAAAGCCATGCCGAAAGAGAGCAAAATGATTTTGTAACGCGCATCTGGTTTTACACGCAGGGTAAAAGGATAGATAAAGGTGCGATGAAAATAGTGAATTTGAAAAAGTGCAAACAAAATGAGTGGCGCCGTACTGAATGCATGTTCACCAATCCAGTAGAAATACAGCATGCCGGCAAAGGCGGGCAATTCCAGCACAAACCATCCCAAGCGCATATTGAGCCCAGGTCCCCAGCCCTCGCGTTCCTGTTTGCCGTAGGGTGCAGAAATAAACATTAAGATAAGAAAGGTAACGGCTGATGCGGCAAACACACACAGCAGTAAAAAGTGGTAGGTACTGAGTTCCATTTCCTTGTCCTTGTTATGTCAGAATGCGCGAAATCATAGCGCAAGTATTAGAGGAATGCTGATGTCGGATAGTGTTGATTTTGCGTTGCATCCACAATTACAAAAGGATTGTCAAGTGGTCGGCAATTTGCCTTTGTGTGCGCTGCTTTTGATGCGTGATGCTAATTACCCTTGGTTGGTTTTAGTGCCGCGTCGCGCTGCTGTGCGAGAGTGGTATGAATTATCTGAGACGGATCAGCAGCAGTTGCTACAAGAAACCAATCGTTTAGCAAAGTTTTTACAGCAGCATACGCAAGCAAAAAAAATGAATATTGGTGCCTTGGGCAATATGGTGCCGCAGCTGCATGTACATGTGATTGCGCGTTTTGAACAAGATGCCGCGTGGCCAGCGCCGGTGTGGGGCAAAGTGGCTGCTCAGCCTTACGACGATGCAGCGTTGCAAAATCGATTGACGCTGGTACGGCAATTTCTTGCCGACTTTTAATCGGTCATGGTTTTGTGTTGGCGTAATGATTGACGACTAAACTTCCCGCCATATCCCCTTCGACATTTACTGAAGTGCGCACGGTATCCAACACGCGATCGATTGGCAGCAGAATGGCGATGGCTTCAACCGGTAAGCCAACCGATTGCAACACCATAATCATGGTAACCATGCCCGCACTAGGAATGCCGGGTGCACCGACGGACACTAGCATTGCTGTCAAACAGACAATAATTTGTTGCAACAAATCCAATTGAATACCGCACAACTGCGCGATGAATAAAGCAGCACCTGCTTCATACAAGGCTGTGCCATCCATATTCAAATGCGCGCCCAACGGTGCGACAAAGTTGGCGATTTCTTTTGGCACCTTCATCTCACGCTCTAGGCAATTTAGCGTGATTGGCAGGGTGGCGGCGCTGGAGCTAGTGGCAAAAGCGGTGAATAGGGCGGGGCGTGCTTGCCGTAAAAAAGTGAAGGGAGAGATGCGTGTGAGTAACCACAGCAGTAACGGTAAGACCACAATGCCGTGAAATAGCGTGGTGCCGGTAATCACCAACATAAATTTGCCCAAGCTGGCAAACATGGCGGCATTTTGTGTGGCAACCAATTTGGCGAGTAACGCACAAATACCAAAAGGTGCGAGCTGCACAATCCAATCGATCAAACGCATCATCAAATCAAACAGCTCTGACATCAGGTGCTTGGTATGTGTGTAGCGCTCACCACCAGCCACTAGTGCCACGCCCATGAGTAAGGCGAATAGTAAAACGCCCATCAGATTGCCTTCTGCCATGGCCTGCACGGGGTTCATAAATAGGCCGGCGACGAAGTGATTGAGAAATTCGGTGGGCGTGAGGCTGGCACTTGCGGGCCTTGCTGCGATGACCTCTTGAAACATATCCAGCTGTAGGCCGGCGCCAGGGGCAAACCCGTTGATGACTGTAATACCCAGCGTGACAGCTAGCGTCGTGGTGAGCGTGAAAAAGCACAGCGTGGTTAGCCAGACACGGCGCATACGCTGATGTACTTGCAGCTGTGCTACGCCAACCACAATAGAAGTGAACACCAGCGGAATCATCACCATCTTGAGCAGCCCGACAAACACAGTACTGATGATGCCAAGCACTGAAAGACCGTAGTGGCTCGTCGGTGAATCTAGCCCCAGTGAACTGAAAGACAGGCCGAGCAGGATGCCAACAATGGTGCCCAGCAGGATGCGGGTGTTCAGGGACATGAAAAGGGTATCCGTTGGTCTTGACTGTGTGCCAGAATAGCGCATTATGCCGCGCCTTAGAGGTCGCCCACTCCCCCGGAGGTTGCCATGGCACAGAAGATCAAGTTGCAAGGTTTCAATAACCTGACCAAATCACTGAGTTTCTGCATTTACGATATTTGCTATGCCGAAACGCCTGAGCAAAAGGCGGAGTACATCGACTACATCGATGAGAAGTACAACGCCGAGCGCTTCACCGAAATTCTCACCGAAGTGTGCCAAATCATCGGTGCGAATATTCTGAATATCGCACGACAGGATTACGATCCACAGGGCGCTTCAGTCACGATGTTGGTGGCAGAAGAGCCGGTGAAAGAAGCGGTGGATACATCGGAATCGCCGGGGCCGGTAGAAATTATCGCGGCGCACCTCGACAAGAGTCACATCTGCGTACACACCTACCCTGAAACGCATCCGAATGACGGTATTTGCACTTTCCGTGCGGATATCGAAGTATCTACTTGCGGCATTATTTCGCCGCTAAAAGCGCTGAATTATCTGATCCACCAATTGGATTCTGACATCGTGACGGTGGATTACCGCGTGCGTGGTTTTACACGCGATGTCAGTGGTAAGAAACACTTTATCGATCACGAAATCACTTCGATCCAAAACTACTTCACGGACGACACCGAGAAACTGTATAAGATGATTGATGTGAATGTGTATCAAGAACACATATTCCACACCAAAATGATGCTGAATGATTTTGATTTAAACCATTATTTATTTGGCACGACGACCGATAATTTAACGGGCAATGATATTCGCCGTATTACCGATATGCTCGATAGAGAAATGCACGAAATTTTCTACGGCAGAAACTTGCCGGATATGTGATTAACTGAGCATCAGTAGTGTGGGAATGGCGTCATTGCCACACCACACAATCGCATTTTGTTCAAAACGCTCGCCTAATTCGCGGGCGTTTTTTTTATCGATGCCTAATGCGAGCAGGCTTTCTTCTTGCCAAGTTTTTTCTGTGTTGCAGCCCATACCTTGTAGCCATGCAATGCCTAATGTGTCGAGCGCCTGTTGTAAGACTTGTTGGTGTTGTTGATTGGCTTGCAGAGATAAGAGTTGGCTGCGTGGATTCCATGCGGTGATAAATGCAGCGCTGTGAATTTGGTGTTGGTGATAAAGCGCTTGTAGCTCAGCGGAAACAGCATCAATGCGCAAAATGAATGATAGTGTATGGTTTACATAGTATTCCGCAGCTTTGTATTGCTGGATTAGATGATTGAGATTAGGTTCTAGCATAGCGCTCTCCTGATCGCAGCCAACGGCGAATCAGCGGTGCAACATGCGTGGGATATTCGCGCAACAGTATTTCCGCGCAATTTTTTACTTGTGGCAACCAATGTGCATCGCGTGCGAGATTGGCGATACGAAAGTTGATATCGCCGGTTTGTTTGGTGCCGAGTAATTCGCCAGGACCGCGCAGCTCTAAATCTTTTTCGGCAATCACAAAGCCGTCATCGCTGTCGCGCAACACAGCAAGGCGTTGTTTGGCGTGCTGTGACAACGGTGTGCCGTACAGCAAAACACAGTGGCTAGCGACGCTGCCGCGTCCCACACGACCGCGCAGCTGATGCAGTTGCGCCAGCCCCAAGCGTTCTGGATTTTCGATAATCATCAAGCTGGCGTTGGGTACATCAACCCCGACTTCTATCACCGTGGTGGCGACCAAAATATCGAATTCACCCACTTTGAATGCCGCCATCACCGCATTTTTTTCTGCTGGCTTTAGCCGCCCGTGTACTAAACCAATCTTTAACTCAGGTAGCGCTTCGCGCAGTGTTGTAGTCGTAGTTTCTGCCGCCTGGCATTGCAGTGCGTCCGATTCTTCTATCAGAGTACAAACCCAGTACGCTTGTTTTTTTTCAGCGCAGGCAGAGCGTAGTCGTTTGATGATGTCGTCACGGCGCTGTTGGTCTATCGCCACTGTTTGAATGGGTGTGCGCCCCGGTGGTCGCTCGTCAATGATGGAGTAATCTAAGTCGGCGTAAGCGCTCATCGCCAGCGTGCGCGGAATCGGTGTGGCTGTCATCACCAATTGATGCGGCAATGCGTGCTGTTGTCCTTTTTGTTGCAAAGCCAATCGTTCTCGTACACCAAAGCGATGTTGCTCATCGGTGATAACAACGGCCAATTCTTGAAAAACAACATCGTCCTGAAAAATCGCGTGTGTGCCGATGATGATGTGCGCTGTGCCGTCAGCGATTTGTGAAAGAATTTCACGGCGCGCTTTGGTTTTTGTGCTGCCGGTTAATAAAACACATTGAATGCCGAGTGCAGAAAACCAGTGCGATAAATGTGTGGCATGTTGCGTGGCAAGAATTTCTGTCGGTGCCATCAATGCAGCTTGTTTGCCATTGCTGGCAGCTTGTAAACAGGCGAGTGCGGCAATCACTGTTTTTCCCGATCCAACATCACCTTGCACCAAACGCAACATCGGTTCATTTTTTTGTAAATCATCACCAACTTCCTTTGCAACGCGCTGCTGCGCTTGCGTCAGCGTGAAGGGTAGTGCTGATAAAAAACGATTGGCTGCAGCCTCATCTTTTTTTAGTGCGACACCTTGTTCTTTTTTCTGTTGCTGGCGCAAACGCAATAAACTCAAATGGTGCGCAACCATTTCTTCAAATGCTAACCGTTGCTGTGCAGGATGTTTGCCTTCCAATAATTGTGCGACGGGCGCATCGGCAGGTGGTTGATGCAAATACTGTAATGCTGAAAACAGCGGCATGGATAAACGCGCAGGTAGCAAGGACGGCGGCAGCCAGTCCTGTAAAAGATTGTGTTGTGTGTTTTGCAAAACACGCTCAACCAATTTGCGAATACTGGTTTGTTGCACGCCTTCGGTGGTGGGATAAATCGGCGTGAGTTTGTCGGATAGCGGCAGTTGTTCGCTGTTGGTGAATAGGCGATATTCAGGGTGATAGATTTCAAAGCCGCTGGTGCCGCGCCGCACCTCGCCCCACGCACGAATTGTGCTGCCAATTTTCAGTTGCTCCTGCTGCGCTTTGGAAAAATGATAGAAGCGCAGAGCGAGTGTGCCAGTGCCGTCTTGTATCAAGCACAGTAGGCTGCGGCGCTTGCCAAACACTACGCTGCACGCGCGCACTGTGCCTTCTACCAATGCCTCGCCGTGTAGTGTCAGCGCGCCGATGGGCGTGATGCGCGTGAGATCGCGGTAGCGCAGTGGGAGATGCCACAGTACATCGTCTTGCTGCTGAATATCCAATCGCAGCAATTTTTCTGCCAGCTTAGTGCCGACGCCGTGAATATTGGTGATGGAAGTCGTTGTTGTCACGCGTTGAAAACAGGTTGCCAGCAAACGCGGTGAGAATAGCGCTGAATGTTGTGCTACAGCAAACAAAATACTTCATAAATTCTTGCTAAATAGCTGATGTCGTTGTATTTTTCCACTATGACTTCATGACGAAGGGGTGGTTCATGATGATCAAAAAAATCATGATAAAAATTGCAGCGTTAGCAGTGAGCATTAGTTTTGCTGGTTTCGCTGTGGCCGGTAAGCCGGTTACGCATACCGTAAAAAAAGGTGAAACGCTGTACCGCATTGCTGCAGATAACAATATGTCTGTGGAGCAGCTGCGTGCGATCAATAAGCTGAGTAGCACTTCACAAATCAAACAGGGGCAAGTGTTGCTGCTGTATACGCGTGTGACAGCAGCATCCGAGCAGAAAAGTAGCCGTTCTGAACAAAAAAACTCAAGCCCGAAAGTTATTGCAAAGGTTCGTAATAAACCAAGCACTCAAGCTCGTCGTGTAGTGTCGCGAGAAAAACCTTCCACAGTGAGCGGTGGCTACCCACAATTAGCGTCCGGCAGTGCGTTAGTGATGGACGCAGCAACAGGTCAAACACTGTTTGCTAAAAATGCTGAGCAAGTGCGCTCTATTGCTTCTATCACGAAACTGATGACGGCAATTGTGGTGTTGGATGCCAACCTCTCGATGCAAGAAGTGATTTCTATCGGCAGCGATGATGTGGATTATCTCAAGCACACCAATTCGCGCTTGCCTGTGGGCGCGCGTTTGTCGCGCTATGACATGCTGCGTTTGGCGTTGATGTCGTCTGAAAATCGCGCAGCAGCCAGTTTGTCGCGGCATTATCCTGGCGGTCGTCCAGCGTTTCTGCGCGCCATGAACAGCAAAGCGGCGAGCTTGGGTATGTCAAAAACGCGCTTTTATGACTCAACTGGTCTAACACCTAGCAATATCTCTACGGCAGAAGATTTGGCGAAAATGGTGCGTGCATCCAGCCAATACAGTTTGATTCATGAATTTACTACTACGCGGGAACGCGAAGTTTCTTTATCGTCGCGCGCCGCGCCGCTGCAATATCGCAATACCAATGCCTTGGTGCGCGACCCGTCCAGCAGTTGGAATATTCAAGTCAGCAAAACGGGCTACACCCGAGAAGCGGGGCGCTGCCTCGTGATGATGGCCTCCGTTGCCAACCGTAACGCAGTGATGGTGATGCTGGATTCTGACGGTAAGCTGTCACCGGTTGGCGATGCCAATCGCTTAAAAGATTGGCTGGAATCCGGTCACGCATCTGCGCGCTTGGCTACGCGTTGACGAACGATTGTTCTCCTTCCGTTCTACTCGTCGGCTGCGGCGATATTGCGCAGCGATTAGCCGCTCTGTTGCGCCGCGATTTCCGTTTAATCGGCTTGCGTCGCAACACTGCAAGCCTGCCCGATTTTATCGAATCTATCCCCACTGATATTTGCGATCCAGCTTCTTTGTTGGAGGCTTTGCATCTGCGCCGCTTTGATTATGTGGTGGTGACACTGACACCAGGTGAGCGCAGTGCCGCCCGCTACCAGCAGGTGTATGTGGAGGGGCTGCGTAATTTGCTTGCTGCGTTGCAGGGCGCTCCGCGCGTGCTACTTATCTCCAGCACTTCGGCCTATGAGCAGGACGGCGGCGAAGTGGTCGATGAAAGCACGCCAGCGCATGGCAGAGGTTTTTCAGGGCAGTGCCTGTTAGAAGCAGAGACATTGTTGGCGAACAGCGGCCTGCCGTCTACGGTGGTGCGCTTTTCCGGTATTTACGGCGCAGGGCGCAGGCGTTTGCTCACGCAAGTGCGAGAAGGACGCGTCGATACCGCTCAAGCTGCGCAGTGGACTAACCGCATTCATGCCGATGATTGCGCACGCGTCTTGGAGCATCTCATTCGCCGCTGGCGAAGTGAACAATTACCTGCGCCGTGCTATATCGCCAGTGATTGCTTGCCTGTGCAGGCCGGTGAAGTATGGCAGTGGTTAGCCGCGCAGATGGCCGTCACAAATCCGTTGCTTGGTGTGGATTGGCAAGCGCAAGCAACGACAGGCAAGCAGTGCAGTAATGTGCTATTACTGCAAACTGGATTTCAGTTTTTGTATTCGGATTTTCGAGTGGGTTATGCTGAGTGCTTTTCTAACACGGTGAAGCTGTAAGCGTACGGATTTTTCTCACACGGCGCATGTGTCTCGCGCGCCGTTTCTCGCCACTCGCCTTCTAAGTCAGGAAAAAATGCGTCTCCTACAATTTCAGCATCAATTTCTGTGATGTAGGCGCGCTGCACCAATGGCAGTGCTTCGCGATAGATTTGTGCGCCGCCAATAATCATTACTTCATCAATATTTTTTTCTTCAGCAATGTGGCAGGCGTACTGCAGTGCGCTGGAGAGATCGTGTGCAACATAAGCGCCATCAGCATGATAATCAGTGTTGCGCGTGATAACAATGTTGTCGCGACCAGGCAGCGGTTTGCCGAGAGATTCCCAAGTGTTGCGTCCCATGATGACAGGTTTGCCAAGCGTGACGCGTTTGAAATAGCGCAAGTCTTCTGGCAAATACCAAGGCATTTGGTTTTCGCGACCAATCACGCCATTGCGTGTGCGCGCGACGATGAGTGCAATAACTGGCATCACACGGCTACCGGTGCAGCGATGTGCGACTGCGCTTCGTAATCTAATAATTCAAAATCGTTGTATTTGAAATCGAAAATATTTTTGATGGCAGGATTGATGCGCATCGTGGGCAATTTACTCGGCTTGCGTTGCAATTGTTGCTCTACTTGTTCGAGGTGGTTGCTGTACAAATGCGCATCGCCAAAGGTGTGAACAAAATCGCCAACATCGAGTTCGCACACCTGCGCAATCATCATGGTGAGCAGTGCGTAGGAGGCGATATTGAACGGCACACCGAGAAAAATATCGGCGCTGCGTTGATACAACTGGCAAGATAATTTTCCATCAGCCACATAAAACTGAAACAGCGTGTGGCAGGGCGGCAGCGCCATATTGTTCACTTCGGCGACATTCCACGCGCTGACCAATAAACGGCGCGAGTCGGGATTTTTTTTGATCATATCAATCAACTGTGTGATTTGATCAATTGTGCCGCCGCTGCCATTCGGCCAAGAGCGCCATTGATGGCCGTACACGGGGCCGAGGTTGCCATTGGCATCAGCCCACTCGTCCCAAATTTTCACGCCGTTATCGTTCAAGTATTTGATATTGGTGTCGCCAGCGAGAAACCACAGCAATTCGTGAATGATGGATTTGGTGTGCAATTTTTTGGTGGTCAGCAGCGGAAAACCGTCAGCGAGATTGAAGCGCATTTGGTAACCAAAAACACTCACGGTGCCGGTGCCAGTGCGATCTGTTTTTACCGTGCCGTGGTCGCGCACATGGCGCATCAAATCGAGATATTGTTGCATCTGCATTTATCCTTTTTGATTGCGGCGGATACTCCACACGCAAATGATGATGCCAGCTATAAACATGGGGATGCACAATTCTTGTCCGCGCGTCATCCAACCGAGCGCATCAAGACCGAGGAAGGCATCCGGCTCGCGGAAAAATTCTACGGTGAAACGGAATAGCGCATACAGCGTCAAAAATAATCCTGAGATCAAACCTTGCGCGCGCGGTTTGCGTGAGAACCAATACAGCAACACAAACAGCAACACACCTTCCAGCGCGAATTGATAGAGCTGCGAAGGGTGACGCGGCAGTTGCAGTGGGTCAGCGGGAAAAACCATCGCCCATGGCACATCGGTGGCGCGTCCCCACAATTCTTGGTTGATGTAATTGCCGAGCCTGCCCAAACCTAAACCGATGGGCGTGAGTGGCGCGACGATATCCATTACCGCAAAAAATGGCTGCTGAATTTTTCGTGCAAATAATGCCAGCGCGACGAGTACGCCGATTAAACCGCCGTGAAAAGACATGCCGCCTTGTGTGATTTTGAACAAGAACAGTGGGTTGTGTAGAAACTCACCCAGTTGGTAAAACAATACATAGCCTATGCGCCCACCCAAGATCACACCGAGCGCGCCGTAGAAAATCATGTCTTCCGCTTCTTGGCGTGTTTTGATGGCGATTAAGCCGCTGCTAGAGCGTTTGACGGTGAGCCACCACACAGCCGCAAAACTGAGTAAATACATCACACCGTACCAGCGCACAGCTAAGGGGCCGAGGTGGACAATAACGGGGTCAATGGTGTGGTAAGTGAGCATTGAAACAGTGGCCGGTGTGAAAAAATGATCCGCAAGCTTAACGGTTGCAGACAAGCTAGACTAGTTCGCAGGAGCAATGAGAACGCACGGTATGAATATCGCGAAACTATTTGAGACAGATTGGGGTATCGCTTGGATGGGCGCGTCGCTGTTCGCGGCTTTTCTGCAGTTGTTGTTACTGCGTTTTGTGGAGCAGGATCGCTACAAACTATTGATGCAGCATGCTGTGTTATCGGCATTGATTGCTATCAGCGGCGGGCTGGGATTGTTGCTGCCGCGATGGGGCTTTCACGGTGGTGCAAGTTGGTGCACAGCGGTGGCAGAGCTATTGATGGGTGTGCTGCTGATTCGCCTGAGTGTTTTGACGCTATTTCGTGCGGTATTACCGCGTTTGGGTGGAGAGCCTCCTAGAATCGTTGAAGATGTTCTTGTTGTTTTATTGTATTGCGGTTGGGGGTTGGTGCGTTTGCGTGCGACAGGGATTGATCCTGCCAGCCTGTTTACAACATCGGCCATCATCACCGGCATCATCGCTTTTTCTATGCAAGATACGCTGGGCAATATTCTCGGCGGTATTGCGCTGCAACTTGATAATTCCGTACAAATTGGTGATTGGATTAAAGTCGACACCACGAAAGGAAAAGTAATAGAAGTACATTGGCGACATACAGCAATACGCACCAATGATGGCAATGTGGTGGTGATTCCCAATAGTATGTTGGTGAAATCCAAAGTGGATGTTTTCAGCGCACCAGCACACCCGAATTTTCGGCGTTGGGTGTATTTCCCCGTGCAATTTCAAATTCCGCCACAGTCTGTTATTCCGGTTATTGAAAAAACTATTCGTGAAGCTGATATCCCCTGTGTGGCATCGTGGCCAGCACCGCAATGTGTGGTGATGGATTACAGAGAAGGCATGGCGCAATACGCTTTGCGGTATTGGTTAACAGATCCGCTGCACGATGATTCAACGGACTCTACAGTACGAGTGCATATTTATTCGGCGTTATTGCGTAATAACATGCAATTGGCGCGACCTTATTTAGATACACATTTCACCGCCGAAAGCACAGAGCGCCAAACGGCATTGCATGAACAAGAAATACAACAACGCTTACAGTTACTGGCCAGTCTTGAAGCGTTTGCTAGTTTGAATCAAACAGAACTTCGTGAATTGGCGGAGTCTTTGCATGAAGCGCCTTTTATCAAAGGTGATGTCATTACGCGGCAAGGTGCAGTAGCGCATTGGCTGTACTTTTTAGTGCAAGGTGAAGCAGATGTTTGGCTTGAGGTTGGAACGACAAGGCATTTCTTAAATACGCTACAAGAAGGCGCGGTGTTTGGTGAAATGGGTTTGTTGACAGGTGAGCCGCGCAGAACAACCGTGACAGCGCGTACAGACGCGTTATGTTATCGACTGGATAAAATAGGTTTTCAAAAAATTATTAAAGCGCGCCCAGAAATTGCAGAAGAGTGCGCGCGCACGATTGCAGAAAGAGAACGCCAGATAGCATTGGCCAGTGAATTTAAAGCCGATGCCTCACCTGAGCATGAGGCGCATATTCTGGCCGGCATTAAACGGTTCTTTGGTTTGGGTTAATTGCGCAGAAATTGCGTGGCAATTTTTGTAGTACTTAGAGTTGTGTCGGCGGCGTGCTGCCCTCGGGCCAAGTGATGGTTGCTACGGCGCGTTCCACTTTTTTTTGTGGCCACACTTTGACTGCTAGCGGTGATTGGCTCGATTTCAGTGTCACGCCTTGGCCGGGTTTTTCTAACATGACTTTGCCGGTGGCGTTGGTCACTTCCACGGCGTGTTTGCCGTCAATCAGCAATACATCGACATTATTGCCGTCGAGATAACCACCCCAAAAATCGGTACCGCGAATACCGATTGTTCCCACGGGTGTATTAACGACAAAAGTTGAGCCGTGCGCGTCTAAAATTTTTCCTGTGACGGTGCGAAAAGCACCCGTGAGCAGTGTGAATGCCGCGTTGTTAGGTTTGTCGCCTTGTGCGTTGAATTGATATTGGCGAATCAGAAAAGAGGTATTGCCACCCAGCGTAGTGACTGTGCCATCGGCAAAGCGCAGTTGTGCGCGAGCGTCTTTGCCGATGGTGCGCACTTCATCTTGTGCTTGCAGTTCAGCTTTGCGCACGGCAGGAATAGCTTGGCCGTTGCGTAAAATATTTACTTGCCCTATCGCTGCGAGCACCACGCCCGCTGATTCAGCTGCGGCGGTCGTGCAGTAAATCATGGCAAAGAAAAAACTCAGCAGGCTGACAAAGAATTGTTTTTTCATAATGCACTTCCCTGTGTGATGTGGATTGACGAAACTAGTCGAAGGAATGCCGCAAAATAATCGTTTCCACACGGTCGGGACCGGTAGAAATAATGTCGATGGGCGCGCCGCTCAACACTTCCAAACGCTTGATGTAATTGCGCGCCGCTTGCGGCAATGCATCGATGGATTGAGCGCCAACAGTGGATTCTGTCCAGCCCGGCATTTCTTCATACACCGGCACGATGCCTTCGTAGTCATCGCTGTGATACGGAGAAACAGGGTTGCCGTTTTTATCTTGATACGCGGTGCAAATTTTTACTGTTTGCAAACCGTCGAGCACATCCAGTTTGGTTAAACATAAACCAGAAATACTGTTGATTTGCACGGCTTTGCGCACAGCAACCGCGTCAAACCAACCGCAGCGGCGTTGACGGCCCGTCGTAGCGCCGAACTCGTGGCCGACCGTGCCGAGGTGTTTGCCGATGGTGTCGCCTTTGTCGTTGGCAGCATCGTAAGCCAGCTCGGTGGGGAAAGGGCCGGATCCCACGCGCGTGGTGTAAGCCTTAGTAATGCCCAAGACATAGTTCAAATACAGAGGGCCAAAACCAGAGCCCGTGGCGGTACCGCCTGCGGTGGTGTTGGACGAAGTCACAAACGGATAAGTGCCGTGGTCGATGTCGAGCAGCGAGCCCTGCGCGCCTTCAAACAAAATGTTCGCACCGCGTTCACGCGCTTCGTGCAGCAGTGAGGTGACATCTGCCATCATCGGCAAAATTTGACGACCTTGCTCCAACACGGCGTCGAGTGTTTTTTGGAAGTCCACCGCAGCCACTTTGAAATAATTTTGCAAAATGAAGTTGTGATACTCCATCACTTCACGCAATTTTTCCGCGAATTGTTTTTCGTTGTGCAAATCGCCTAAACGCAAACCGCGTCGTGCAATTTTGTCTTCGTAAGCAGGGCCGATGCCACGACCAGTCGTACCAATTTTCGCGCTGCCTTTCGCTGCTTCACGCGCCTGATCCAGTGCGACATGGTGCGGCAGAATCAACGGACAAGCGGGCGACAAACGCAAACGCTCGCGCACAGGCACGCCGTTGGTTTCTAGGTTGTGCATTTCTTTCAGCAATGCATCGGGTGCGAGCACCACGCCGTTGCCGATCAAGCACAGTACGCCATCGCGCAACACGCCCGACGGCACTAAATGCAAAACAGTTTTTTTGCCGTCGATGACCAGTGTGTGACCAGCGTTGTGACCGCCTTGAAAGCGCACAACCAGTTCGGCTTGATCCGTTAGCAAATCGACGATTTTTCCTTTGCCTTCATCACCCCATTGGGTTCCCAACACGACAATACTTTTGCTGGCTTGCGAGTTGCTCACGGCTTTATTAACTCCAAAATCAAAAAATAAAGGTAACGGTTAGCGGTTTTTTACGGCGTACTGTGTACCGTTGTTTACTAATTCACGCGTGTACTGCTGGTCTTGCAATTCATTTGCACTGGTTGCAATCACGCATTCACCTTGCGCACGCAAATCGCAAATGGCTTGCCATTGTGCGGCTGAGCCATCGAGCACGGCGAGAATAGTGTTGGTTGCTGGCACAGAAACATTGCCTAACTGCATCAGGTATTTGAGATCAGCGCTGAAGCCGCTAGCAGGGCGTGCGCGGCCAAATGCCGCGCCAAAATTATCGTAGCGACCGCCGTTGGCAATGGCTTCGCCCGCACCGGCGACATAGAGCGCGAACACCACGCCAGTGTGATAGTGATAGCCGCGCAATTCGGACAAATCAAAATACAGCGCGGCATCGGGTGTGCGTTGGCGAATGCAGGCGGCGATCGCTTGCAGCTCGCTGATGGCGGCGCGCACGGCGGCAGGCGCATCAGCCGTGGCAGCGGCAGCTTGTGTCAGTACGCCTTCATCACCTTTCCAATCAGGCAGCGCTAACAGCAATTTGGCTGCATCAGCGTGCGTGACTTGCTCAGCGACAAACGCGCGCAATTCAGTGTTGGCTTTGCGCTGCAGAATATCGAACAGCGTTTGTTCTTGCTCGCTGTTTAAGTCGGCGAGTTCAGCGAGACCGCGAAAAATAGCGACATGACCGAGATCGAGCGTCACCGCGGAAACGCCCGCCACGCGCGCGGTTTCCAGCATCAAGCTAATCACTTCACAGTCGGCATCCACGCCGGTCACGCCGTACAGCTCGCAACCAATTTGAATGGGCGAGCGCGAAGCCAGCGCAGTTTTAGGGCGAGCGTGCAGGGTGCTGCCGGCGTAGCAGAGGCGCGTAGTGCCCGCTTGGGCGATGCCGTGGGCATCGATACGCGCTGTTTGCGGCGTGATATCAGCGCGCACGCCCATCAAGCGACCGGACAGTTGGTCGATGACTTTGCAGGTCTGCAATTCGAGATCGTGATTGCCGTTGATCAGCAGGGATTCGGTGAATTCCACCAAGGGCGGCACAACCAAGTCATAGCCCCAGCGTTGGTAGAGGTCTAAAAGTTGGCGGCGTAATAGTTCGGCGCGCGCTGCCTGTGTGGGCAGCAGCTCTTCGATGCCATCCGGCAGTAGCCAGCGATCAGCGGTGCTCATGTCAAACCTGCGTTGCTATTCGGTGGAGTGAGTAGGGTTGCCAAGCTGGCCGCAGCCAGACGCAAAAAAACCGGGTTGCCCCGGTTATTGGCGAGTAATGATACACCATCACTCGCCGTGGTTTGCAAAAACTCAGCTGGGATAAAGCGTCAAAAGCTGGCTTGTACCCTGCCCATTAACACGCGTTCGTTGTCGCGGTCATCCGGTGCTGTTGCTGTGCCGCCACCGCCCCACTTGAAGTTGGTGTCGCTGTAGTCCAGTGAAACGCGCAGGATGTTGTTGGGGTACCAGTTCAAGCCAACCGCATAGTTCTGGGCTTGCTTGGCAGCGCTGGTGGCTTGAGCAAAGTTGTCATTGCCTGCCAGTGTGCCGCTGCTGTCGAGGAAGATGTTCTTGTCGAGATCCATTTCCCCGACTCCTGCCACCACTTCCCACGCGCCCCAGTTGCCCTTCGCAGGATCAAACGGTTTGGCAGGTTTGATGCTTTTCCCGCCGGCCGCTTTTTCGCCAGTGAGGACATACGACGCGGTGATATCCCAGCCGCTGTTGTCCAAACCTGCGGTGCGTTGGTCGTTAGGTGCGGCACCGAAAACGCGCGTGACATCTTGCTCCTCGAACACATATTCACCCGTTAAACCAAATGGGCCGTTGTAGTAAGAGAACTGCGGCACGAGGCGTGTGCGTTCGCCATCGGCAAATACGGTATTGCTGCTGCTGGTGTCTTTGCGATAGCTGAAGAAGGTTTCCTGACCAAAAGTCTTGTAACCAGCCAGTGAAGTGGCGCCGGTTTTTCCGCTGGCATCGGTGGTGCTCATCCCTACACCAAAACCCAATCCTTGCAGTGCGCCTGATGTGTTGGCGAAAGGTGTGGCAAAAAGACGCGCGTTGATTTCTTTATCGGTGTTGCTGTCTTCGCTGCCATTCGCACTGTCGTTTGCGCCGTTAAACAAACCGATGCTGTAGTTGAGTCTTTTGTCAAAAAGATCGCCAGACAATTGCACGCCTTGATCGCGCGAAGGCAAGAAATTGCTGCTCAATCCCAATTCATTGAGTTTGGTGTCGCTACTGCTTTGCAAACGATACAAACTCAGCCCAGGGGTAAATTTACCCACGCGGACTTTGTAAGCAGGATCGTAGTTGGCATCAATGTAAGCATCCGTGAGATGGCTGGAACCGCTGATGCCGTTACCGAAGTCCGTAGTCAATTTGAAACCGTAGGTATCGTTAAATTTACCTTCAATCGTTGGGCGAACACGGCGCATCAGGAAGTTGTCATTAATGCTGTCAGTGCTGTCAAAGCTACGCGCGTCAGCTTGTATCAAACCGCGAAAGCGTAGCTCAAAATCACCATCGGCAGATTGCAGACCAAAACCTTTTTCACCGCCGGCTAGAATGACAGGCGCTTTCTTTTTCTCATACGCCATCATCTCTTGCTTGCGTTCCATAATGAGCAAACGCTGTTCCAGCGCCTGTGTGTCAGCGTTTTGCGCCACGGCAAGGTTGTGCTGTGCTGCGTTGTGCTGCAGCCAGTTGCTGGTCTTGTTCTACCACGCGTTTTTCCAACTGTTGTACGCGTTGGGCGAGTGTGGTTAGTTGCTGTAAGAGTTCTGGCGGAACCATTACCTGTTCTGCAAATGTGTGCGTGGAAAAAACCACAGCCAGAAGCGTAACGGATAGTCTTCTAATAAAAAGCGAGTTTTGCATGGATTTATATCTCTCCAATCAGATGGTTTGATAAGCGTAGGTGATATGTGTTACAGCTTTATGACAGTCGTCGCGCTGCTGAAATTAAAATAAGTTTTATGCCAATCTGCTGACAGGGAAGTGCGCGACAAAACAACTGCCTTTACCCAATTCGCTCTTGATATGTAGCTGTCCTTGGTGGCGAGTGATGGCGTGTTTGGCGATGGCCAAACCCAATCCTGTGCCACCTATGTCACGCGAGCGGCCTCGATCAGCGCGGTAAAAACGCTCAGTTAAACGCGGCAAATGTTCAGGGGCGATGCCGGCGCCTGTGTCGCACACAGAAAACTCTGCGCCTTGGCTGGAAGTTTTCCAGGCGAGCGTGATGGTGCCACCCGCCGGTGTGTAGCGCACGGCATTGGAGAGGAAGTTACCAAATGCGCTGCTCAATTCTTTCTCTGAGCCGCGTAAATTGTGTTGTGTAGTGTGATGTTCTTTGTGAAGAAGAATCGTATGCGATCCATTCGAAAGTAGTTCAGCATCGCGTTGTAGATGTTGAATTAACCGTTCCATATCGATGACATCATTTTCCGGCAGTGGCGCTGACTCCAGCGAGGACAGCGTCAATAAATCTTGCACAATATTTTGCATGCGTTGTGACTGCGTCAACATTAAAGCCAGTGCATTTTTCTGCTCATCGGCATTTAAATCCAGCTCTTGTAGTGTTTCTAAAAATCCAGTGATAACAGTCAGTGGTGTGCGCAACTCGTGCGAGACATTGGCGACAAAATCGCGCCGCGTTTGATCAATGCGTTCTGCTTGCGTCACATCCTTAATCTGCATCAGACGGCGACTGCCCGCGTAGGGAATGATGTGGATGGTGTAGATGCGATCGCGGTAACGCTCTGGGCGCAGTGTGAGTGGCTGTGCAAAATCAGCATGCTCTAAATAGTCAACAAATTCTGGCTGGCGCACCAAGTGCAAGATGGATTGCCCGCGATCTGCTGAGAGTTGCAAACCCAGTTGCATT